>JASJGV010000493.1:0-3358 GCA_033791325.1 Desulfobacterales bacterium
GCCATGGCCACCGGGATTACGATCAATTTCCCGGAATCCGTCGAAACCGCCATGGAAGATCTTAAAGAGGTCGGTCCCCATTTCATGTTCGGTGCGCCCCGCATTTATGAAACCATCCGATCCCAGATCTGGTTGAAGATCGATGAGTCCTACCTGCTAAATCGATTTATTTATCATTATTTCATGAAGATTGGGGAAGCGGCGGCAGGGTATCGCATGTCAGGCAAATCAATGCCTGTGAAACTGCGTTTTTTGGCATGGGCGGGCAAGCAGATGATCTTCAGGCCGCTTGTCAACCAGATCGGTTTTCTGAGGTTACGAAGGGCGTATACGGGCGGGGCTGCACTGGGTCCGGAACTTTTTACGTTTTACCAGGCAATCGGGGTTAACCTCAAGCAGATTTACGGGCAGACAGAAATCGTCGGCATCGCTTATATGCATCGCGATGGTGATGTACGACCTGATACTGTGGGTAAACCTCTTCCGGGAACAGAGTGCCGGATTTCGGAAGAAGGGGAGATACTTTCGCGCTCCGCTTCCGTTACCCCCGGCTATTACAACCTTCCGGAAAAGACAGAAGAACTGTTGCAGGGAGGATGGCTCCACTCAGGAGATGCCGGCTATATTGATGAAGACGGTCATCTGGTGGTAATCGATCGAATTTCCGACGTGATGCACACAAAAACGGGAGATATGTTCAGCCCTATGTTTCTTGAAAATCGCCTGAAGTTCAGCCCTTACATTAAGGAAGCGGTGATTTTCGGTGATGAAAAAGAGTACGTTTCGGCACTTATCAATATTGACCCGATAGTTGTGGGTAAATGGGCGGAAGACAGGGGTCTCTCGTTCAGCACTTTTATGGAGCTTTCAGGTTTACCGGAAGTGGCTGAGCTGATTCAGGATGCCGTTGCAGAAATCAATAACAATGCCGAAAAAGAACATTTCAGAATCCATCGGTTTGCACTCCTGTATAAACTACTCGACATGGATGACGGGGAGTTAACCAAAACCGGTAAAATCAGACGGAAATTCGTCCGGGAAAAATACAGTGACATCTATGAGGCTCTGTATAGCATTGAGATAACAGAGAAAACGGTTGAGGCTTTCTACCGATATCAGGACGGCCAGACAACGACTTTTGAGACAACCATTCACTTCTACACTATGGGAAATTGATGAGCTATTTTTTTCAACTCGTAGTCAGCGGAATTGTTGTTGGTTCAATATACGCTCTTTCTGCCCTTGGCTTTGTGCTGATATATAAATCCAGCCGGGTTTTGAATATCGCACATGGACAGATTATAGCTTCCGGGGCCTTTATCATATATGCCTTGACCGTCTGGGTGGGTATTCCAATCTACATCTCTTTTGCCATGAGCATGGTTACAACATTCTTCCTGGCAATGAGTGTAGAAAGAATCTTTCTGCGCCGCCTGATCGGGGAGCCGATTATTTCGGTCATCATGGTCACCATTGGTTTGATGTCCATTCTGGACGGCCTGATCTATCTCACACCGTTTGGCACCGAGAATTTCTCCTTCCCACCGTTTCTGCCGACAACGCCGATTACCATTGGCGGGGTCTCGATCTCCTGGACTCAGCTGGTCGGTGTAATTATCACCTTTTCCATGATTGCCGGCTTTTCCTGGTTCTTTAAGAAATCAACCATTGGTATTTCCATGAGGGCCGTATCGGATGACCAGATGGCGTCTATGGCGATTGGCATTTCCGTCCCCCGGGTTTTTGGTCTGGCCTGGGCCATGGCCGGAATGAGTGCGGCTGCGGCAGGTGGAATTATTGGAAATATTACGGGGCTGAATTTTGATACGCTGCACGCCTTTGGTATCGTCGTTTTTCCGGTGGTTATCCTTGGAGGGCTTGATTCTATTCTGGGTGCCGTTGTCGCGGGTATCATAATGGGACTTATTCAGCAATTTGCCAGTGGTTACCTGGATGGCAACTGGGGACTCAACGGTACCGGAGAGGTTATGCCCTATATCATCCTACTGATCATACTACTTTTCAAACCACACGGCCTATTCGGAATTCACGAAATAGAACGGGTATAAATTATGTCATCAAACCGCTGGCTGGCCACAGGGAACTATTTCACCTCTTATAAAGAAGAGCAGAGGATTTTCCTTACCAGGCTGGATATGAGCACGATGTGCGTCTTTCTGTTCATTCTTTTCGCCTGGCCGCTCCTCTTTGATGTCGGCAATAAATATATGCTTATCATCGACAATATCCTGGTGGCAGTGATTGCGGTTATAGGATTGAATCTTGTCACCGGTTTTGCCGGGTTGATTTCGATAGGACATGCGGCTTTTGTCGGAATTGGAGCCTATACCATAGCATCATTTTCCAGGGTACTGGGAGACAGCCACATTCTCATAACTCACTGCTGGCCGTTGATGATTGTTTTTTCCGGCTGTATGGGTGCGGTATTCGGTGCCATCGTCGGGCTGCCTGCACTCCGCCTGAAACATCTGTACCTTGCTATTGCTACACTCTCCTTCCAAATGATTTTTCAGTGGACCATTAAATTCCTGAATTTTTTCAACCAGGGACAGACAATATCCGTAGGCAGGGTGTTCTGGCTGACCGGAGAGGTATCACGTAAAAACCACTATCTTTTTTGGTATTACGCAATCCTTATCTTCATTATACTGTTGGGTTTTGCGGTGCGCAATCTGTTGCGCACCCGCTACGGCCGCTGTCTTGTCGCGGTGCGGGACAATGATCGGGCAGCAGATGCCATGGGAATGCATCCTGGTTTCACTAAGGTCTATGCTTTTGCGCTGGCCGGTTTTCTGGCGGGTGTGGCCGGAGGCTTGCACGCCTATCTGTATCGTGGGGTTGGGGCCGAGTCCTTTACCTTGCATCACTCCATCAACTACCTGGCCATGGCCATAGTTGGTGGGCTTGGATCGCTGCCTGGCTCTTTTGTTGGGCCACTGGCTATCAAGGTGCTCGATATGCAGGTGGAGCAGCTCTCAGAATGGGTAAGCAGTCACTTGGCGTTTGCCACAAATCTTGCGACGGCGCTTAAGCCTTTGAGCTTTGGCCTGGTTATTGTGCTGTTTCTGATGTTTGAGCCCCGCGGGATTGCCAACTGGTGGCGGATTGTCAGATCATACGTAAAACTCTGGCCATTCAGATATTAGCTTGAAACAAAAACAAGAATAATCAAAAAGGTACACGGTAAATGGCTGATAACCGCTCTGTTGGGAGATTTCAGGAACATACAGGTGATACTACTTGGCTGTCCTGATTTCTGCAATATAAACTATTTTGAAGGGATATGTAATTACTTGAAATAATATCTTATTATCATCCTTTTACTTGATCAATGGAG
>JASJGV010000494.1:0-8044 GCA_033791325.1 Desulfobacterales bacterium
ACTGTGTCTTGGAAAAAATGGGGTGCGGCCGGGGTATGGACCCCCCCATGGGAACATAGGTCATGGATTCGACACCACCGCCAATGGTTACATCCGCCCATCCCGCCTGTATTTTTAAGGCTGCCAGGGCGATGGCTTCCAGACCGGATGAACAGAACCGGTTTACTGTGGCACCGCTCACCTCGATGGGAAAACCAGCCATCTGGGATGCTATGCGCCCGATATTGAGCCCTTGTTCCGCTTCGGGAAAAGAGCAGCCGATCATGATGTCGTCGACATCCTTTTTCTCGAGATTTTCGGTCTTGTCAACAGCGGCATCCAATATAAAGGAGAGAAGGTCGTCGGGTCTCGTGTCCTTGAAGGCGCCTTTGTTCCGTCTGCACCCGGGTGTTCTCACGGATGTCACGATATAGGAATCTTTCATTTTGTTATCCTCCTTGAATAAAATCGATCTTGCGATTTTATGTGCAGCGGTTTTCCCGCTGATAATATTCTAATAAGGGTTTTAATTTCTGAGAGGTTTACCTGTTTTAAGCATATGATCGATCCTGGCCAGGGTATTTTCTTCTTTCAGCAGATCGATGAAGGCCTCTCTTTCCAGTGTCAGGATGACGTCTTCCTCGATGGTGCTGTTGGCACGGACGCTGCCGCCGCTCATGACATAAGCGATCCGCTTGAGTACGAAAGCATCGTATTCACTGATATATTTGGCCCGCTGCATGTCAGCTATCTGTGTGTTGGCCATACCCTGTGCAGCCTCACCCAGGACCTTTATCTTTCGTTTGACCGGGGGGGCATACCCCGCGTCCAGCATTCTCAACACCTCTTTTTTCGCTTCTCCCACCAGGTAGTCACGGTTGAAGATGATTCGATCCATGGGATTCAAAAAACCGTTGGCCCTTGCCTCGGCAGCGGACATGGATACTTTGGCCATACCAATGGCCATAAAAGCCGGTATGAAGAATCGTGTCAGATCGACATCCCCTGCGGCTGCTTCCGGGATCGAATCCAAATAATTTCGCCACAATCCCAGGCATCCGCCGCCGGCCGGCAGAAGACCGACACCGAATTCGACGAGGCCCATAAAGAGGTCGGTATGGGCCACAACCCGGTCCGAAGCCAGACAGACCTCGCATCCGCCACCCAGGGCCATACCGTAGGGTGCCGCAACAACCGGAAAGGGCGCATAGCGCGCCTTCATGAGACCGTACTGGAGATCCTTGATCATCTGTTCGATTTCCTCGAAACGGTTTTCCGTCACCGCCTGTCGCACGGCAGCCAGATCAGCCCCTGCGGAAAACGCACCTGGCATGCCACCGGCCTGGTTGCCGATCACGAGCCCGACGCCATGGGTATCGACATACTCAATGGCTGCGTGGAGCGCCTGGATGATATCATGATTCAGTGAATTCATCTTGGAGTGAAATTCAAGACAGAAGACACCATCGCCCAAATCCACGAGGGAGGCAAAATCATTGGATTGAACCTCTTTACCATTCGCTTTCAAGCCAGCCAGAGAGATGATATTGGCGCTCGTTTGAACGGTTTTGTATGTAGCGGAGGTAAAATCGTAGAAAAGACGTTGGCCGTTCTCTGTTTTATAAAAAGAAGTATGACCGGCCGCCAGCATATTGCTGATATTTTCAGGGATAAGATACCCATCCTTTTTCATTTTATCCACGGATTTGACAAGATCGATGGCATCCCAGGTCTCGAATGGGCCCATTTCAAAATTGAACCCCCATTTCATGGCGTTGTCTATTTCAACGATGGTGTCTGATATTTCCGGGATCCTGTTGGCGGAGTAAATCAGGTTGCCGGCTACGGCCTTCCAGGCAAAGCGCGCTCCCTTATCGGTACCGTACATGACCGCATTGATCTTACCGGAAAGGGTCTTGGCTTTGCGGGCTTCTTGTAAACAGGGAAAGTCCGGGGCTTCATAGGTAGCATACTCCAGTGTTGCAGGGTCGATAACCTTGCGGATTTTTTTCCATTCCGGCGTCAGGTCTGTCTTGTAAAACCCGCTCTGGGTTTTTTTGCCCAGCAGGTTATTCTCGAGCATGCGGGTTGCGAATTCGGGAATCTGAAAACTGTCTCTGTCCTCATCGTCCGTTACCAGTTCATAGGTGTTCCCGGCCACATGACAGAGGATGTCAAGCCCCACCAGATCGGCGGTTTTGAACATAGCGGTCTTGGGGCGACCCATGACCGGGCCGAAGAGGGCATCGACTTCCGTGATGCTCAGTCCTTCTTCCACCATCAATTTCATGGCTTTGACCATACCGTGAATACCGATCCGGTTACCAACGAAATTGGGTGTGTCTTTGGCCCATACAATCCCTTTGCCGAGAATCCGTTCGCCGAAGTCAGCCATAAAATCAAGGACATCCCTGTGGGTTTCTTCACCCGGAATAATCTCCAGCAGTTTCATATAGCGTACGGGGTTGAAGAAATGGGTTCCAAGAAAGTGCTGTTTAAATTCCTGGGATCTTCCCTGGGACATGGATTTCAACGGAATGCCGGATGTGTTGGAGGATACAATGGTTCCTGGTTTTCGGATCCCTTCGATACGTTCGAAGAGCTGGTGTTTGACGGTTAAATTCTCGACGACAACTTCGACGATCCAGTCGCAGGTCGACAGCTGGGCAAAATCGTCTTCGAGATTGCCGATGCTGATAAGATCCAGATCTTTTGACTGCATTAGAAGGGCCGGTCTGGCTGCAGCAATGTTGTCGAGGCCTGTTTTGGTGATTTTATTGCGGGCTTCCCGGTTCTCTTTTTCATCATCATTAAGGTTGGGCGGAACAATATCCAGCAACAGCGTTTTGATGCCGACACCCGCAAGCAGCGCAGCGATGCCCCCTCCCATGACGCCTGAGCCGATAACAGCGGCTTTTCTGATTTTTCTCTGCATGATCTCCTCCTGGTTGTGTTGGTCTATACAGACTTTCGATGGTGGGTATCGGGTCCAAATGCATGCAAACAGATTGGTGTTACCGAGCCCCTGTATATCACCCTCTCAAAAAAATGAATGATAATTCATTTTACTTAACAGAGGTCGAGGGGCCATGTCAAGGGATAATCAGCGATGTGTCGGTCAAAGAAAAAAGAGTATAATAAAAATATATTCAATTGGTTAGGAGGCTATAGCTTGTTTTATAGAATAAATTTAATCTTAATATGATTGAAAGCATGGTCCATAAGTGAAAATGAATATAAATTCATAAAATCGAGCTACGATTTTATTCGGAAGAGTTTGCGTCTGTCAGGCCGGCCAGAATCGTTTCCCCACTTTTTTCGGCGGATTTTCCAAACAGCTCGTCCATCTCCAGGTGCTGCAGATAACTGTCCTCCCAGGGAACACTGTTTTCCATGACAATGTTTTTAATATGCTCATACTTGCCACCGAGTGCCTTAATGATAAGGGGGAGGGGGACATTATTATGAAAGGAGATATTTAGGAGCAGGAGGTTTTCAATGATGTTTGGGCTATCAGAAGATGCTGAAATCACAGGAATAATCAGGATGCTCCGACTGTCCTTGCGGCCTTTACCGATGTAAACATTTCCTTTTTGAACAATAATGCGCTTGGTACCCTTGAGAGCCGTATCGGTTTCAACCCGGGAAGGGATCGGTTTTAACACACCTTTTTTCTCCAGCACTTCAATGGTGGTTTCATCCGTGAGTTCGTTCAACAGGTTCAGCTTGTTGATACGGTAAAGGATGGACCCGCCAATGCTTGCAACGATCTCCTGAAGATTTTTCAGGACGAGAATATTATTGGCAGTGATCTGGGAGACGAGAATGCCGTGCTCGGTCAGAGAGTCGAAAAGGAGCCCTTTGATTTTTTCACTGATGCGACTGGTTCCTACGGTTACTGTTTTTGCCTGGTGCTTGATGGCATCGATGGGCCGGGACATGCTGTTGATGGACTCACTGATGAACGTGAAAAACGTGTTGATCATGTTTAACGCCGTACCCTTGACGCCAAAGTCCAGTTCGAAATCGGGCATGGGAAGTTTACCCGAAAGATATTTCAACAGGAGCGTCAGGTCCGAGGCCATCACTATGGACACGGGGAAGGGGTGTTTTTGTTTTTTATCGCGAAATTCTTGATAAAACTTCGCTATTGTTTCCCGAAATGATTTTTCGAGGACGACCTCATAGACATCCATTCCCTGGGCTGCCTTCTGATCGATGGTTTCCTTGATCTCTTCACGAAACGTGTGTAGGAACCTGGACCCCTCGTTGATGGCCAGGGCGGCATAATAACCCCAGAGATGACCCACAAGGGTGCTTAAGATGGGTGCCAGGTGTTCACTGCTGACCGGAACGTGGAATACGTCTTCCGCATAAGGGTCGAATCTTGTTTCCCCTTCATCGGTGATGACGATGGGTGTTGCCTTGTGAGCCTTGAATATGGCGGTGTCTTTGATGATGTCACCGATGACGGTACTCTTGGCGCCGGCCGCACATACGAGTATCAGAGGTTCTGATGAGAGGTCGATATGCTTTTTGTCTTCGACATAGTCCGAGGAGATGGTCTTGTAGCAGAGTTCACTAAGCTTGATCCTGATTTCGTCGGCGGAAGCCCGGTTGGGCCCGCTCCCCACAGCGGCCCAGTAGGTTTTTGTGGCCGCAAGTCTGCGAGCGGAGTTCTCAATGTCTTTCCCCTGCCCGAGGATTTTTTTCATGTGGGACGGCAGTTCGAGCAGCTTCTTGATTTCTTCGGTTACGAAAGCGATATCCCGGCGGCCCGTTGCGGCTGCCATGTGGAGCCCCAGGATCGCGCCAGCCACGATTTGTGAGTAAAAAGCCTTTGTAGAGGCTACCGACATCTCGATATCGCGGCCGCTGCTGGTGTACATGACACCCTCGACTTTAAAGGTGATATCGGAATCCCGGCGGTTGACGATGGCCAGAGTCCTGGCGCCGCGCCCCCGGACCATATCAACAGTGCGGTTGGTATCGGTGGTTGTCCCTGACTGACTGATGGCGATAACCAGTGTGTCCGACATGCTGTCCGGGCTGTCATGTTCACTCATCTTAAAGCCGCTCAGTTCCGATGCTTTCAGGGCTTCGATAAATATCTTCGGATCATTCAGATAGTATCTCAGGATGTCGGCACAGACTTGTGAAGCAACACCTGCCGTTCCCTGCCCCACAAAATAGATTCTTCGTATCCGGTCTTGGCTCAGGGCTTCGATGATTGATGGGTTCAACACAGTGTTATCCAGCACGGTGGTAAACTGCCCGTCCCCTGTTACTTTCCAGCGATTCTGGAGCGTTTTCTCAACGGAAATGGGAGATTCTGAAATTTCTTTCAAAAAATAATGGGGGAAATTCTGCCGGTCGATATCTCTGGGTGTGATGGTGGTTCGTTTGACATCGGCTTCCCCGAGTTTGATGGGTGAGCCATCGTAGGCCATGGCATCGATACCGTCAACGCCTCCGGATGAATTCTGGTCCAGGATGAAAATCTGTCCCTGTACATCCCCGTGCTTGCCCCGGACTATTTTTTCGCCATCCATTTTCAGGTAATCGGACGTTTCTTCGACAAATCCGTAGACTTCCGATGCCGCTATATAGCGGTCTTCTGAAAGACCGACAAAAACAGCCTGGCCGCTGCCGCGCTGACCCAGAAACAGTTTGCCCGGGGCCAGGTTGGTGTGCATGGAAATGGCATGGGAGCCATCGAAGTCATTCAGGGCCCGGCGAAACGCCTCGGCCACCGGGGCACCTTCGTGGAGATACTTCTGGATTTGCAGGGGAATGACCTTGGTATCGGTCGAGATGTCTTCCTGGATAACGGCACCCGATTTTAGAAGCTTTTCCTTGATATCCAGGTAATTGTCGATGTCACCATTGAGGCAGGCATGGATAATTCCCTTGGCAGCGTAGTTATTTTTTGCCGTTATATTGTCCACGGGATGACAGTTTGATTCGGTAATAGCACCCACGGAAGCCCAGCGTGTATGGGATGATATGGTGTAGTTGATGGGCGTAAACGTTGCTGCCCGTTGAAAGATGGGGTCTGTTTTGATCTGGTGGCGCAGATAGGAAACATTGTCACCAAGACCACCTATTTCAGCTGCAACCTTGTATGTGAAAGCAATGGTGACGTGATCACCCCGGGTTGATTTCTGGTCTGGATCTATTTGTATGCTAGCGTTGGACAGGATGTTGTGTGAGGACCTGGTGGAAAAGGCATCCAGCAGACCATCGTCATCGATTATCTTGCGAAAGTCCTGCCAGTCTTTCGCATCAAACAGGAGCATGACCGAGATGCCAGCCGAATCTCTTCCACGAACCTCCAGCCGATCTATACTATTGAGGACCACATTGATTTCCCGAAATACCTTGATAAAAAAGGGTGAGGCCATGCCGGCATGGTAGGAGGCGAGACCCTCTACTTTATGGACATTTTCGGCAATTTCGGTTTTGAGAGACCAGTGAATATCTTTCAGATTTTCGAGAGAATCCGTGATCGTTTGAACTTCACCCGGTGAAAGATGACCCGTCTGTCGTGACAATACAAGGGATTCTGCCTCGATGACCGCATGGATTTTTTCGGCAAGTTCAAGGAGGCCTTCCAGGACGTCCCTGTGAGTATAGACATGCAGGAATGCATCCGGTTGCTTGAACTGCTGAACCTGATCGTAGAGGGACCTCAGAAATACCTTTCCGCCAAGATAGTGGTCTTTCACGGTGAGTTCTTCACGGGAACACCGTTGGATGGTTTTCTGCCCAAGTGATCGAACCTGATCTTCCAGGCCGGATATATCGATTCGGTCATCTGCTTTCTGTTTTGACTTAACGGAAATAATTCCCGTTAATCCACAGGACAGCCTGTTAGGGAGATAAGGAAAGAACACCAGGGAACCCCGGGGGACCCTGCTGAGGCCACGGCCAAAAAAAACCTGTCGATGTAACATGGCGTCCAAGGCATTCTGCCATTTGTTGTGTCTGCTTTTCGTTCGGGCGCGAACATCATGTTTCATGCTTGTCATCCTTTGAGAGTATTTCCAAAAAAAATTATTCCGTTGAGCATTTGATATTTGGATTTGTTTTGTATTTCGATATTCGGATTTAAAAATTATCACACGATGAATGTGCTTGATATTATCCCTTATAGAACCGAGTATCTACTATACCTGCAACTAAAAAATCTGCAACTTCTTTCCAGGAATAATTTCCATGCCATGAGACGGACTCAACCTGTTTTAAAAAAGTCTGTGTAGTATTTCTTGATAGCCATGCGGGCATATGCCGCTGCACGGGTGCCGATAAATTCTTCGTGGGCCACGACAACGGCAATGGCCATTTTCTTGTTGCCGTTCTTCAGGTCGGCGAAGCCCACGAACCAGTCGTATCGCAAATCATGCTTTTTGTTATAGATAGAGCCGGTTTTTCCACCCAGGTTGCACTTGGAGAGGACAGGGTCTTTTTGAAAACCCTTGAAGGCTTTCTTCGCCGTACCGTATCGGACGGTGGCTTCCATGAGGTCGTAGATCACACGGGACGCCCGGGGTGTTATGACTTGTTTCAAAGGGCCCGGCCGGTTTTCATAAAGAAGTTGACCGGATCCATCGGTGATCCGGTGGACGATCGTTGGCTCCACCCATTTACCCTGGTTGAGAATGATGGCAGGCAGCAATGCGGCATGAATAGCCGAAAGAGTGGTCTGTCTATTGAATCCACTGGCGATTTCGGCCCGATGATAAGGGGCGTCGGTGATGTTGAAACGACTCGCCGGAAGAGGCAGTTCGAAATCGATTTCCGAATTGAAGCCGAAGGCCTCCGCACGTGCCGATAGTTGGTCTTTTTCGAGGCTCAAGGCGCCAAGCTTGCCAAAAACAGGGTTGATGGACTTGGCAAAAGCTCCCTGGAGGGTCGTGTGGTTGGTATAGCGGTTTTTACGGTCTTTGAGTTGGGTTTTGTAAAGTGTGTGCGCACTTCCGTTGAACCTGAGTTTCGAGTTTGAATCGAGATTCCCTTGTTCGATGGCAGCGGCTGCCGTGATAATTTTAAAGATACTTGCAGC
>JASJGV010000495.1:0-4728 GCA_033791325.1 Desulfobacterales bacterium
TGCTCAAAATGACTCAGGTGCCCATCTGGGGCCGCTTGCCATCCTCGCGGGCGATGCCCTCTTTGGATACCCGGTAGATCCGGTTTAAAAGGGGAATAAGAGCCCGGCCATCTTCCATGGTCGCGCCCAGGGCCGTTGCTGCGGCTTCCAGGTCGATCCCAGCAATCAGGGACAGATAGTCGTTGTAGGTCTCTTCAAATACCGCAGCTTTCTGGGTCATTTCTTCCTCTCTTTTCTTCCAATTAGTTGGCAGAAAGGGGCAAGTTAAAAGCAGCTCTCACCACCCGCTTCGTTCGAGACGCAGAGGACACAGAGAGAGCCAAAAGCAAAATATATTTTAGATCAACTCTTTTGGAGATGATCCTCATTTCCCTTCTTTCAACAGGTGTTTTGCAAGGCGCTTGCCAAGACCGATTATGGTAGTGGTCGGCGGCAACCCCCATGCTTCAGGAATAACCGAGCAATCACACACAAACAGGTTTTCGTATGCGGTCATGAGATTTGCATCCACAAGGTCGCCGACCTTGACGGTCCCGCCGGGATGCGCTGCCAGATAGGGCGTCTTAAATATGTCCCGGGCCCCGGCATTTTCTAAAATCTTCCTGGCCCGCTGAAACCCCTTGTTAAGCTTCTGCTTTTCATTTCTGCCCAGTCGTTTTCGCACCCCGCCCCGGTCTGTGAGTTTTCCACCCAACTCGTCTTTGGCTTTTACCATTATCTGGAGCGTGCGGCGCCGGGAAAGCATTTTGTGAAACCGGAAGGTCCAGGCGGCAAATAGAGCACTTGTTACAAACGGATGGGCCATGTCAGTCAACATATAACCCTCATCTTCAATGTGCACGCCAGCGGTCATGGGAATTTCACTTCCGGGCACATCGATATCTTTCACGGTTCCACGCACACCCATGAGAGGATCAAAAAAATAATCATATCCGGCGCTTTTAATACCACTGGCGCGCAGGATAACAGGCGTACCAATCCCGCCCGCGGAAAGAATTATCCTGGGTGCAAAGACTTTATATTGTCTCCTTTCCTTTCTAAACGCCACTCCAATCGCTTTTTGGCCGTCAAGTATTACTTTAGCGACCCTTGCCCCGTTCACAAGGGTTGTACCCGTGGCCACGGCCTGGTCGACATACATGCGGGCACTCCATTTAACTTCATGGGGATCACCATAATGGCTAAACGCATATTCCGGCTTCCATTTATCCTGGTACATAAATTTATTAAACTTTTTCCACTTGTAGCCCAGGTCCCGGGCACTCTCCATGAGGCGCTTTGCCATTGGACCGACCATTTCATCTTTTAAGGGTGAAACCGGAAGCTCTTTTTTTATCTCTTCTACCTCATCGCGAATGTCTATCCCGTATGATTCCAGCATTTCAAAGGGGACCGGAAACGATGTCCCATAATTAAAAACCGTGCTCCCGCCGGTGGTGATCCCCCTAACCAGTCCCAGCCCTTGAGGTGTGAAAAGCAAGCTTTTTCCCGGCATGTTGATGGCTCGACTTCCCTGCCAAAAGCTTCCCTTTAAGGGCTTGTTATCACCCCATTCCAAAATGAGCACCCTTTTACCGCCCTGGGCTAATTCCTTCGCAACCGTGGCTCCACCAGGTCCAGACCCGACAACTATGACGTCCCTCTCCTCAATATCAAAAGGCATAATTCGTCTCCCGCTAATCTCCCGGTTTTTTTATTACGGCATCCAGGGCATATATTCGCTTTTTTAGATTATCGCCTTAAATTATAGATATTTAGAATAAAAAAAGCTGCTGAAAAATCAATAGCCCATCTATAGCAAGCTGGCGGACCTGTTTTCAATAGTTATTAAAAACAGGTCCCGGGTATCAACGCCGGAAAAATTCCTTGACACAAGCGTATAGTAACTATACGCTTGTGCGCATGTCAAAACACAACATGCATACCATCCATGACCGGTTCCGGCAGGTGATGAAACTGGCCGTCCAGATGGAACAGACACCCCGCCCGTTTGGTACCGATGAGTTGTTGACCAGTTCGGAGATCCACCTGGTTGAAATCATCGGCGAGAACGGTGAGTCCCAGAGTGTCACCGACCTGGCCGGCCTGCTCGCTGTGACCAAAGGTGCCGTTTCACAAACCCTTAAAAAATTAGAGAAAAAGGGTATGACGACGAAGCACCCTGACCCGGTAAACAGCTCCCGAGCCATCGTCGAACTCACGACAAAAGGCAAGACCGCGTTCTACGCTCACCGCCACTGGCATGAGACCATGGATGGGGGCTTCAAGGAATATTTCGAGAACTTAAACCAGGATCGAATCGATTTTCTCGTTGAGTTTCTGGCAAAATTTGAGGTCTTTCTTAAAAAAGTCCTGCATTAAAATTTTTTATCTAAAGCGTATAGCTTCTAAACACCAAAGGCGTTAAAAATGATAGAAACCGCACAGTCCCACAACAGCCACGTCTGTCCTCACAAATTCGCGTTCATGCTGGACAACTGGATCCGACGGTTGCTCCAGAACCCGGAAAAGATCCTAAAAGGGTATATCAACCCGGGAGATACCGTCATGGATGTCGGTTGCGGACCCGGCTTTTTCACCATAGACATGGCGAAAATGGTTGGGCCGGAAGGTCGGGTCATTGCGGTCGATCTGCAAGCGAAGATGCTGACCGCCACCTTGAAGAAAGCTGCCCGCAAGGGCGTTGCCGGGCAGGTTGTGGCGCACCAATGCGAAGCCGATCGCATCGGGTTTGACGAGCAGGTCGACTTTATCCTGGCCTATTACATGGTGCACGAAACCTCGGACCCGCCGGCATTTTTCAAAGAAGCCAAGGCAATGCTCAAGGAAAGCGGCCGGCTGCTTGTGGTGGAACCTAAGATGCATGTCTCTAAATCAGTATTTGAAGCCATGGTGGGGAATGCGGAAAAGGCTGGATTAGACGCTATTGACTTTCCCGGCAAAAAGGGCGGCTATTGTGTCCTATTAACCGCTTGACTGGCATTGAAACTACTTTTAGGGTAGCCTGGTTGTCCAGCGGTATCACCGAACGCCTTTTTGTTCAAAGAAGGGCTTAAACGCCATGTCCGCCTGCAGGATATGGCGGATCAACCACTGCTGCAAATACGCCAACAACTCTCGGGGAACGGTTGTTTGACCTTCCGCAGTTGCCATGCATAACCGGGCGACTTTTTCCTGGAACCCCTGGTGCTGGTGTTTATGCGCTTCCAGATGCGGATAGTGATGCTCAGTCATAAGGTCCTCTTCTGACTTGAAATGCTCTTGGGCGTATCGCGTCATATCGGCCAGGACATCGCCGATCGTCTCCGAACGCGTGGTTGCAGTCGGGTTTTTGATCATTGTATTCAGCATATCGAGCAGCCGTCGATGCTGCTCATCGAACAGGGCCACACCCACGCTGAAACTGTCGGTCCATTCAATTGGTTCCATCTTTCATCCCGGTTAAGCTTCCACCACGCAATTGCCCCTGCTTTTGCGTGCATGGCTTTAGGCATCCTTTATAGCAGGACGTTCATAGCCGATTTCAACATCACTTACAATTCCTGCGGGATCAAAAGACCGCATTGGAAACCGCACTCCAAGATATCAAAGCCTGGTGGATCAGGGTAAGATATCCGGTACAGATTAAACCGGCAGCCGCGCTGGAAGGATTTCGGGTGAGCCCGGTTGCGCGGTACGGGGATCTTGAAGTAAAATCCATTCTTGAGGCAGCTACTAATCCTCACCGGCAATCACCTGCTTCATCTGCGCGTCCAGGTAACGATCCAGTTCTGCGGTGCTCTCAAAAATCTGCATCGAGGGGATGGCATTTATGATTTCAAAAACCCGTTTGATCTGCGGCTTCAAATTTAGAAATTTCACCTGGCCGCCGCTGTTTTTGAGAACCTTGCGGGCTTTCAGAAACACCCGGATACCGGCGCTGCTCAGGTATGTAAGAAACTCGAGGTTAAAGACAATCAGTTCGGTCGCCTCACTCAGCAGGGCGTCGATTTTCTGTTCGAACTGCTTGTAGGTGTTGCTGTCCAGCGACCCCGCGACCGTAACAATAAATATCCCCTGCGCCTTTTGTTCTGATGTCACATTCATCGTCATACCGCCTCCTTGGTTTGCGTGCAGCCTTACTACTTGCGTCTTGTCATCACGAGCAGATTGCCGTTATCTTCCCGTTTGTAGTCTATTTCGTCCATGATTTCACGAACTATGTGGATGCCCATGCCCCCTATTCCCCGGTCCTCCAGCGGAATCTCCAGGTCCGGTACGGGTTGCTCAAGTGGATTGAAGGGCCGGGCATCATCGCGAACTTTAAGGGTGATCTCCTGTTCCGAGTTTACCATGTTCACGTCAATGGCATGGTCCGCCCGATCTTCATAGCCGTATGAAATGATATTGGTCACGATCTCTTCCAGGACCAGGCGGATCTCCCAGACGAGGTCTTCGGACAGCCGGTTCTCCCGGCCAAAATCCCGGACAAGGCCAGCCAGACGCTCGATTTCTATGAGATCGTTTTTTAAGGTTATGTCGGTTCGCATGCCGCCTTCAGCAAATATTTCAAGGCCAGGATGGCAATATCGTCAGACTGGGGGACATCACCCGTAAAGGCCTTGACGTTTTCCATCACCGCCCGGGCAGTCTCTTTCACGGCCCCCCCGCCGTGAGCCGTCACCACCTGACGCAATCTCTCCTCCGAGAACTCTTCTTCCCGGTCGTTAAACGCCTCCGTGACACCAT
>JASJGV010000496.1:0-4007 GCA_033791325.1 Desulfobacterales bacterium
GGCAACCCCCTATCCCGGTTCTATTGAGTTTCTGAATTATGTCAGGCTAAGGGGCGTGGAAGTTTTTTATATCACCAATATAAAAATGAAATACTATGAGCCTGCCAGTAAAAAACTCAAAGCCATGGGATTTCCCTTTATCGACAAGGAACATCTACTGTTTAGAACCGACACCAGTGACAAACAACCCCGCCGGGACAGTGTGGAAAAAGACTATGTGATCTCTCTTTTCCTGGGCGACAACCTGAATGATTTCCTCAGCGTTTTTCGCAAGAAACCCGTTGATGAGCGGTCTGCCGAGGTCGATAAAATCAGGGAAGAATGGGGTAAACGGTTTATCGTCTTTCCGAATCCCATGTACGGCGACTGGGAAGGCGCTGTTTACAGTGGTAACTGGGGTGCCAGTTCGGCAGAAAAAGACCAGATGCGAAAGGATCATCTCCGGCGTTGGGATTACCAGCCATAATAAAATCGTTTCACGATTTTATTCTACTCAACTACGTCGCTTTTATTGTAATGAGCCGATGCACCTCCCGCAGTTATGTCTGCGGGAGGTGTTTTTTTACGAGAATTTTTAATTTTTCTCTTGTTTCCTCCGGGATGACATTTTGATCCGTCATGATGGCATTTTCCAAGGCAGTGGCACAAAGACAGTCTCTTTTTTCCGGTATCTTCGGCACGATATTTTGAATGATCTTTTTTGCATGAGAGATGTTCTTATTTAAATTCTGCAGCACTGTTTTCACCGTCACGTCGCATTCATTCTCGTGCCAACAGTCAAAGTCGGTCACCAGGGCCAAGGCTGCATAGCACATTTCAGCTTCCCGGGACAGTTTTGCTTCCTGCAGGCTTGTCATGCCGATGATGTCCATCCCCCAACCACGATACAGGCTCGACTCAGCCCGGGTTGAAAAGGCCGGTCCTTCAATGCATATGAGGGTTCCGCCTTTGTGCGTTTTTGCACCTGTCTCGACAGCTGTCTCATGAAGCAATGAAGCAAGCTCAGGGCATACCGGTTGTGCAAAGGCAACATGGGCCACCAGCCCGTCTCCAAAAAAGGTACTTTCCCGGTTTCTGGTTCGATCAAAAAACTGATCGGGGATGACGATATCGAGGGGTTGAATATTTTCTTTCAGGCTACCCACGGCTGTGACGGATATAATGTGCGAGGCACCCAGTTGTTTGAATCCGTGTATGTTTGCCCTGAAGTTGATCTCCGATGGCGTGAACTTGTGCCCCCGGCCATGCCGGGGTAAAAAAGCGACCCGAACACCACCCAGGTTGCCCATCACATATTCATCCGACGGTTGTCCAAAGGGTGTGTCGAGCATTACAGTGGTGACATCGGATAATTCTTCCATGTTGTAAAGACCACTGCCGCCTATAATACCGATACGGATCTTCTCGTTCATGGGTATCCTTTTTTTCATCCGGTTATATGTTGACATAAAGAGGGCTTTGTTTATTAAATATGTAACCATACACCATCGAAACGTGTCAAGGGAGCAAGCAGTATCATGAACGTCATTGATATGGAAACCTGGTCCAGAAAGAGCCAGTTTGAATTTTTTAAACAACTTCCAGCACCCCACTTCAGCATCACCTCGAACGTACAGGTAGCGGATCTGGTATGCCTAAGAGACTTGGAGGGCATATCGTTGTTCAATGCCTTTCTTTACTGTATCATGACGGCTGCCAATGCTGTTCCGGAACTGCGATTGAGATTCCGAGGGAATACGGTTGTTGAGCACGAGGTGGTCCACGCCTCCGCGACGGTACCCATTGATGGTGATCGCTTCGCTTTTTGCAGCATCAGGTATGTACCGGAATGGGAGACTTTCAACACGAGCTGCGTCAACTCCCTGGAAAAAGCAAAAAACCAGACTGAACTACAGGAGCACATCGACGACTCGGATGAATGGATTTTTTTGAGCTGTCTGCCCTGGATGAGCTTCACAGCCTTGACCAATCCCAATGGCGGACCCGATGACTGTATTCCCAGAATATCATGGGGAAAGCTCGACGGCCAAGGATCCAACTGGACCATACCTGTAAGTGTCCAGGTCCATCATGCCCTGGTGGATGGTCTTCATGTGGGAAAGTTTTACGAAGGCCTGGCCAAAAGTATAGCGACCGGTTTTAAAAAAAGGGTTTGAGGGGAAACAGACCGTTTTAAGTTTTAAGTGTTAGATTTTAGGTTCAGCTGTCAGCTATTAGCAACAATTAATAACGCGCGTAGCGCTAATGACCATTAATGTCAGCCGAAGGCGAAATGACGCGCGAAGCGCAAATGACCGCCGAAGGCTAATAAGGGTCTGAAAGGAAAGCGAATTGGCACTCATTGAAAATTCTGTGCAGACACGTCACTTTTTAAAAAGCTTAGGGTTTCCTGATCTCCAGATTCATCATGCCATCAATCACTTCGACTTTACCAAATCCGACCGCCGCACACTGATCATCGGTCCCATGGGGTCCGGCAAAACCGAGTATTCTGCCCGGATATACCGCGACTCTCAAGTCGCAATGCAGAAATCCGAAAAAGTGAGAAGTCTCACCACCAGCGGTCAGGTTGATTTGCGCAATGTCTTTTATGTGCGTTCAAAAATCGATGACAAACGCTTTGAGGATTGTCCCACCAAAGCCATTGCGTACAGGGGGGGATATGTAGAACTGGGAAACAATATTGCCAGCATCTCGGATTCCTTTGGGCTCGAAAATGTATTTACAAACAATCCGACCGTGGGCACATGGATCGTAGACGAGGTGGAGTTCTTTGACGAACGTATCGCCTATGTTATCACACGTCGTGCCAAGCAGGATAAACTCAACTTCATATTCCCCATGCTCATTCTCAACTTCCGCAAAGACATCTTCAACAGAACGGCAAGACTTGTCATGGAAGAATCCACAGATGTTATCCCGCTCACCGCGTACTGCGAGCACCCCGACTGTATCGCCGATTCCTATTACACCTATCGCTACTATTCGGTGGATGGTATTGAGTGCCCTGCCCTCTATTTTGATCCCCTCATCATCGTGGGAGGAGATAAACACAGTGAAGATCCCAAAACACCGAACTATTCCACCCGTTGCGACCACCACCATTATCTTCCTGGAAAAGAGTACGCCTTTATGGTGTTAAAGCCCCTCGGAGAAAAGGCCTATAGCGGAGACCTGACCCCATTGAAAAAAGAGCTCGATCTGTTAAAAAACCATATCGAACAATCGGTGCTTTACAACCATTTCAACCAGAAATATATCGATTCTAAAACCCCGGAACCGATTATGATGAATGCCTTGAAAGTGAGTTGTATTGCAGAAAAGGCGCTCATCTACCTCTTTTCGGAAGAGAACATCATCAGTGTCGATCAGATGAAGCACCTGGCACGAGAAATCGGTGGCGATATGGCATATATGAATGAACGTCTTGTGGAAAACCGTATGATGCAGATGGGTGATATCGGCTAGTCCGAAATTATTCCAGCAGGATCATCTTACAAAGAGATAGCTTCTAATCTGTTCGCTGTCGCAAGACAGCATGCAGGGTAACCGACGAAAGAACAACCATTCCCCCCAGCAGTGCCCAGGGTCCCGGGGTTTCACCCACTGCCAAAAATACCCAGATCGGATTAAAAACGGGTTCGATGGTCTGGGTGATGATAGCCTCGATCGCTTTCAGGCGCTTTATGACAACCGTGTAGAGAACAAATGACAGGCCTGCCCCGATAGCCCCCATAGGTATGATCCAGAACCATCCCGATTCAGGCATTCCGGAATTGATGATAAAGGGTATGCCCAAAAGTGTGCAAATGATATGCCCCAGAATGGGAATCTTGAGCGGTGAGTCATCTTTCTGCCTGCGTGAAAAAAGAACAAAAATAGCCCAGCAAATCGCGCTGATAATGGCGCAGATATTTCCCCAGAAACCGTCAACGGAGAGGTTATCGCCAAAAAAGAGCAGCATGCCCGAAATAATGATGCCGGTGATAACCCAGTCCAGGGTTCTG
>JASJGV010000497.1:0-3487 GCA_033791325.1 Desulfobacterales bacterium
GATCGTAGGGTACGGGATGAGCGGAGACGCTTACCACATTACCTCACCACCCCCGGACGGCGGCGGGGCTATCAGATGTATCAATGCCGCTCTTTCCGATGCAGGCCTTTCCTACCGAGAGATTGACTATATCAATGCGCACGGTACCTCGACGCCGCTCAATGATCTTTTCGAAACAAGGGCGATCAAAGCCGTGTTTAAAGACAAGGCCTACGCTATACCGGTTAGCTCCACCAAATCGATGACCGGACATTTGTTGGGAGCTGCCGGGGGGGTTGAAGCGGTTTTTTCGACGCTGGCCATTCATGAGGGCATCCTTCCGCCTACCATCAACTATGAAAATATTGACGAAGAGTGTGACCTGGATTATGTGCCGAATGTGGCCAGGAAACAGAATATCACCACAGCCATGTCAAACTCCTTTGGTTTCGGTGGAACCAATGCCACGTTGATATTCAAGAAGTACCCATCCTGATATAAGCCGACCATCCATGAAGGAGACAATTTCCGGGCAGCACAATTTCACGCACCATCTGGCGGTCTTCATGGTGTCTGTTTCACCTGATGAGAAGTAATGGGGTAAGTTTTTTTTGCTTGCGGTAATCACTGAATATCGATAAAGAATATTATAAAATTTTTCATACGATTTTATTAGGAAGGAATTTTGATGATACAGGAAACCATTGTCATCGGCAGCGATCATGCTGCATACCAGATGAAAGAAACCATCAAATCTTACCTAGAGAGCGAGGGTTTTTCGATCGAAGATGCCGGTGCTCTGGGGACCGACTCCGTTGACTATCCTGATTTTGGTATCAAGGTAGCATCGGCGATATCTTCCGGAAAGCATAAAAGGGGCATCCTGATGTGTGGTACCGGTCTCGGTATGTCCATGGTCGCCAATCGTTTTCCGGGTGTCAGGGCGGCTCTTTGCGGCGATACTTTTTCTGCGGTTATGAGTCGGCAGCATAACGATGCCAATATTCTTGTCCTGGGGGGGCGGGTTATTGGTGACGTGCTGGCCAAAGAGATCGTGAAAGCCTGGCTCAAAACCGAATTTGAGGGGGGGCGACATAAAAAGCGCCTGGATAAATTTGACCGGATTGATTTTACTTGCTGAAAGGGCGAATTGGATAGCATGCGGGACGTCATGCCGTCAGTGACCCGTGGGGGAATATTCGTTGGACTATCAAATGATAAGAGAGTCGGATCCTGAACTGGCGGCGGCTCTTGAAAAAGAACTGAACCGCCAGCAGTTCAATCTGGAACTCATCGCATCGGAAAATATCGTCAGCTCTTCGGTCATGGCCATACAGGGAAGCGTTCTGACCAACAAATACGCGGAAGGATATCCAGATAAGCGCTACTATGGTGGCTGTGAGTTCGTAGACCTGGCAGAAGATCTGGCCATAGAGCGTGCCAAAAAACTTTTCCAGGCATCTTATGTCAATGTGCAACCGCATTCGGGTTCACAGGCCAACATGGCGGTTTATTTTGCATTGCTGAAGACAGGGGATACCGTTCTGGGCATGGATCTGGCGCATGGCGGGCATTTGACGCATGGAAGCCCTGTCAGTTTTTCGGGACGTCTTTTTCATTTTGTTCATTACGGTGTACATCCGGATACAGGTATCATCGACTATGACCGGTTGAAGGTGCTGGCGGAAAAACACCGGCCAAAAATGATTGTTGCCGGAGCTAGTGCCTATCCCCGTATCATCGACTTCAAACGGTTTTCCGACATTGCAGCTTCAGTCGGAGCGTACTTGATGGTAGACATGGCCCACATTGCCGGTCTGGTTGCCGCCGGTGTTCATCCTTCCCCCATTCCTTATGCCGATGTGACGACTTCTACGACCCACAAGACGCTTAGGGGTCCGCGAGGGGGGTTGATTCTTGCGAAAGCGAACTATGGTCACCAGCTGAACAAGGAAATATTTCCCGGGATCCAGGGGGGGCCTTTGATGCACGTCATCGCGGCAAAGGCCGCGGCTTTCCAGGAGGCTTTGTCGGCAGAATTCAAAACATACCAGATACAAACCGTAAAAAATGCCGGGGCGTTGTCCGAGCATTTGATGGCAGGCGGTGTCAGCCTCGTATCCGGTGGTACGGACAATCATTTGCTGCTGGCGGATCTGCGCAACCTGCGCGTCACCGGAAAGGATGCCGAGGCAGCTCTTGGTCTGGCGGGGATTACGGTCAATAAGAATACCGTCCCATTCGACACCCTCGGACCGGCCATTACCAGCGGTGTCCGCATCGGGACACCGGCGATCACCACAAGGGGTATGAAAGAACCGGAGATGGCCCTGATCGCCAAGATGATACTCGACGTTCTCCGAAATATTGACAATAAGGACCTCATCCGGAAGGTGAACAGTCAGGCCAGGGAGCTTTGCACTGCCTATCCGATATATGAGAATTAGGGTTGGAGGGTCGGAGGTTTGAAGGATTGGAGGGTAGCTGACAGCTATCGACCACAATAAATATCGCCCGCAGGGCTAATGACCATAAATAACAGCCGCAGGCTAAATGTCATTTGTTAAGGGTTGAGGGGAAACGTTTTAGGTTTTAAGTTTTAGGTTCAGCTAATAGCTGAGAGCAACAATGAATGACGCGCGCAGCGCAAATGTCGTCCGAAGGACAAATGACGCACGAAGTGCTAGTCACATGCGTTTAAGGTTGAGGATCAACGCAAAACACTTTTGAATTTATAGGATGATTTTTTATGTCTAACACCATCGAACGCCCTTCGTGGGATACCTATTTCATGGAAATCGCTCTTCTCGTGGCCAAGCGTTCCACCTGCTTGAGGCGTTCTGTGGGTGCGGTGGTGGTAAAGGACAGGCGGATGCTTTCCACCGGTTATAACGGTGCGCCGACCAACGTCCGTCATTGTCGGGAAACAGGGTGTATCAGAGAACAGTTGAACGTCCCATCGGGAGAACGACACGAGTTGTGCAGGGGGATTCATGCGGAGCAGAATGCCATTATTCAGGCTGCCTTTCATGGGGTTTCCATCCAGGATGCCTCCCTTTACTGCACCAACTTACCCTGTTCAATTTGTGCAAAAATGATTATCAACGCCGGTATTAAAGTTATCTATTATTTATCGGGATATGCAGACACCATGTCCGAAGAGATGCTGACGGAAGCGGGTGTCGGAATAGTAAAACTCGAAGCAATAAACAATAAGCAATAAGCAGCTTACGGCTTATTGCTTATACTCCGACCTATTTGGCAAGCCCTGTGTGAAAAAGGGAAGTTTAAATAGAAATCTGAGAACCACACGTATACCACACAAAGGGGAGGATTCATGAAGTGTCCATTTTGTGGCGAGATTGACAACAAGGTCATTGATTCCAGGGTGAGTAAAGATGGTAATGTCATTCGCAGGCGTAGAGAGTGCCTTATGTGCAATCGGCGGTTTACAACCTACGAGCACATAGAGGACATTCCCATCATGATCATCAAAAAAGATGGGAGA
>JASJGV010000498.1:0-4351 GCA_033791325.1 Desulfobacterales bacterium
TAAGGACTATGTTAATGCTTACCGGCATTAATTTTCATTAGCGTCGTCTTCAGTTTTGCATTATTTTCTTCCATCACAAGATATGGTATCAGTACTTTACCCCAACGTTGCAAAAGCCGGAGGGCTTCAGAGCCAAGGCGTCGAGGGTGAAGCTGTAGTTGTTTACCGCGAACCCTTGACAACACCGGATCTGATGTCCTCCGGCCTTTCCCGTAGGGTAAACAACATGACAAAATCGACATCATCCTTTGAACTCACCTGGTGGAATATCCAGAAAATGGTGTTTCCCCTATGATATTAATTATAATAACAAACCAATAGTTATCTTTTGTCATGTTGTTTATGCAACATTGGGGTTAATCCAGATCGACGGCAGCCATACATTTATTACAACGTTTTGCGCCTCTGAAAATGCTGTGTCCGCACTCCGGACATGCATAGCGTGCTTCTTCGTCGCGAACCCATTTTTCTGTACCGTGTTTCCGCCGGTATGGTACAGCGCGCAGGATGACCTTTTTACCTACAGCCACAGGAAAGTTTTCGATGTGATCACAGGGAAATTCATCGCATTCGTGACAGCCACTGTATCCCTTTTCACTGGTACAGGCCTTGATGGCACAAGACCCGCAGAACAGACTGACCCTGTCAGACAGGCAGCCTTCGCATTTGAGGTCTTCGATGGAAATGCCCTCAAGACCCGGAATTTTCTCCTGGTACATGGATAACAGCCGCTCCAGAAATTTCTCATTGTTGTCCCTCGTGGCGTAAAATACGCCGCACACACCGCAGTAAAGTCCACAATGGGCCAGGAACCTGGATTCTATTTTCATATAGACCTCTTATTTATAATAGTAACGTTAACCAATCGTTATATATAATATCACACCCATTAATACAACACGCCTAGTGGGGACGGGTATTCATATATAACTTAAAAAAACTGGCGCTTTTATTTTGACATCATTTAATTGATCTGATTATGATAGGAACAAATTGAAATGATTAACAATATATAAAAGCATAGAGGATTGATGTATGCACCCAATCGTATTAGTGGGCATCGGTGGTTTTATCGGTGCTGTTCTAAGATACCTGATGAGCGGATTTGTTCAGAATTTGACACAAAGTGTTACCTTTCCATATGGAACGCTTGTCGTTAACATGATAGGCTGTTTTCTGATGGGACTATTTTCTCACCTGATAGAATCTCAGGCAGGCATGACAGCAGAAATGCGTTTATTCCTCCTGGTGGGACTTCTGGGTTCTTTTACAACCTATTCTACTTTCAGTCATGAAACATTGAATCTATTACAAGACCATGGGTTGTCTCTGGCTTTGTTAAATATTGGAACGCATATTGTTTTAGGAATATCAGCGGTTTTACTTGGCAGATTCGCGATAATAATCCTATGGAGATGAGAGGCATGCAACTTCCACCAAATGGTCAGCTACTCAGAATATTCATTGGGGAAAGCGATAAATACGAGGGGCAACTCTTGTATGAATGGCTCGTAATTAAAGCCAAAGAGCAGGGCCTGGCCGGTGCTACCGTTCTGCGTGGTTTAATGGGATTTGGTGCCAATAGCCGCATTCACACATCCAAAATATTGAGGCTGTCTCTTGATATGCCCATTGTTGTGGAAATCGTGGATACACCTGAAAAAATAAAGACCTTTCTTGATTGTATCGAAATGGTAGTAACAGAAGGATTGGTAACTCTCGAGAAAGCAGTCATTCATATTTACAGAGGCAGCCAACAAGGAGGATGAAAGATGACTCTTGAAATAGTTCGTGATGTTTTAGCCTGGAGCGCTGTGATAAATATTGCGTTTTTACTCTGGTGGTTTTTGGCTTTTTGGGTGGCTCACGATTGGGTATACAAGGTGCATGGGAAATGGTTTACATTATCGGTAGAAAAATTTGACGCCATTCATTACAAGGGCATGGCATTTTTCAAAATGGGTATCGTCCTGCTTAACCTGGCTCCGTATCTGGCACTTCGTATTGTCGGTTAATTTTATGGCTCATGGGAAATGGTGAAATATTCATGCGGAGATTAAAATGAAAACAAGGAAGATTCCAGGCTATGCATTGAAATATTTGATGAAGACCCCCCGGAGTGGAAGTGTACCAGAGGGTTTTTCTGAAGACGTATCTCAGAAGGTGCTGCACTTCCACCGTCAGCTCCCAGGTTACCAGCCAACCCATCTTGTACGTCTGCGTAACCTGGCCGAATCGTGGGGAGTTGCAGAGATCCTGGTCAAAGACGAGTCAACACGGTTTGGTCTCGGGGCATTCAAGGTGCTGGGGGGGAGTTATGCTGTGGCACGGCTGCTGTGTCAAAATTTGGGAATCCATATCGAAGATATTGACTATGATTATCTGGTGAGCGATGAGGTGCGAAAACGCGTGGGCCGGATAACCCTGGCCACAGCCACGGATGGAAATCATGGGCGCGGTATTGCCTGGACTGCCCAACAGCTGAGACAACGCGCAATGATTTTTATGCCCAAAGGTTCGGCGCGTTCCCGGGTGGAAAACATTCGCTCCCACGGCGCCTATGTAGAAGTAACCGATTTGAATTACGATGATGCTGTGCGTTTGTGTTCTCACAGAGCCCGTGAAAAGGGGTGGTCTGTTATCCAGGACACGGCCTGGGAGGGTTATGTTGACATACCGCGCTGGATCATGCAGGGCTATATGACCATGTGTGCAGAGGCACTGGGCCAGATGTCGCAAAAAGGAATTCATCGCCCCACGCATGTCTTTATCCAGGCCGGAGTGGGTGCATTGGCAGGTGCCATGGTGGGTTATCTGGCCAGCATGTTTCAAGACAATCCGCCCTGCTTTGTTATCATGGAACCGAATAATGCGGCCTGCATTTTTGCTTCCGCTGCTGCCGGTGATGGACGCCCCCATGCCGTTACCGGGGACCTGGCCACCATCATGGCCGGTCTGGCCTGCGGAGAGCCTAACCCGTTTGCCTGGGGTATTTTACGCGACTTTGCGAGTTGTTATATCTGTTGTGATGATTTCGTGGCTGCCAATGGGATTCGCGTTCTGGCCAATCCGCTCAAGGGCGATGATGCTGTCGAATCCGGGGAGTCCGGTTCCGTGGGCATCGGCATACTGGACCTACTGGCCAACAACCCTGACTTTGGCACCTTAAAACAAGCGCTGAAGATAGGGCCTGATGCCAACGTGCTCTTTTTTAATACCGAGGGCGCAACAGATCCTGAAAGCTATCGTGACATCCTCTGGCACGGTAAACATCCATCTCCGACCTAAATATTACGATGCCATTATAAAAACGCTATCCAATCATACCCTTTCAAGATACCTGCAAGTCTGATCCTTGTCCTTGTGTTTTAACGAATGTTATGATGAAACTATTCTTAATAACAGGAGTCGGGTTTTAACATGGAAACCTATACAGCGACCAAAGCACTTATTGAGAATCCTCACTATATAGCACAGAGAGAACAATCTTTACGGGACCTGGATATCAATGCCATCGATGTTCCCATTAAAGAAATGATCCGTTCTGTTAGGAAAATTCCTTTCTGCTTTACCCTGCAATGCTGCTACGGACATTTTTTATACGCCGGGCAGGAAAAGAGGCACAACATTAAGCCCTTGCCTATTTCAGACAGCATCACGGCCATCGAATACAGAATAGCCTATGTTGCCGTCTGTATTGAGAACAGCCGATTGGGAAAAGAGCTCCTGGAACACCTGGAACAAATCCCGGCAATCGATCCGGAGTACATTCAGTTCGGATGTGCTGAATGGTTCTGGAAAAGACAGGTCAATTCCTATGCTCTTCAAGTGGAACCCTCAAGATTTCAAACAAAAGATACCTGCCTGGTGGAATATAACGAGGCAATACATCTTGAAAAGGTTAAACGACAATATTTTATTCAGTTGAACCAATTAATCCAGGAAGCACTATCCGGATTAACCTGACCCATCCTTTTTATATACTTGATCATGGAGCACCGGGGCAAATAGCATTGTTCCGTGAAGAGTTGTGAGCTTTTCAGGACAGGGAGACCAAGAAATGGTAATGTTTGAAGAGAGGGTTCTCACAGACGCCATCGAAATCAATACGACACCGGAGAAAGTGTTTCAATTTTTAACCGGTATTGTCGATAGTGAGGGTTATACGGCATATGAAAGAAGAAGGAGAGAACCTTAAAAAAATGTTGGAAAATGGTGAATAGATGTTGTCTCATATTTCGAATATATTATTTGTTTAACGGCCATCAGCCTCAGTAAAAACAGGGGTTCACAAAGATTGAGGGTGTAATAGATTGCTTCAGTTTACACCCTATACGCACCCATTTTCCAC
>JASJGV010000499.1:0-10104 GCA_033791325.1 Desulfobacterales bacterium
TCGCTCAGTCCAGGTTATAATAATATTCCCAAAATAGGATCTTGTCAAAAGGCTTTGGAAAATAAAAACGGTCCTCAATCGGAACGTTTTTCTGACAACCCCTATATATCTGAACGTTATAAGCGTAGAAAGGAAATGCCAAGTGAAAACCCATCATGATACGTTAATCGGTGATGCCGGCCATATGGAGGCCGTATCTTCCGAATCCATTGATCTTGTGGTAACGTCGCCCCCCTATCCCATGATTCGCATGTGGGACGACCTCTTCTGCGCTCAGAATCCCTCCACCCGGCAACATCTGGACAATTCAGAGGGAAACACCGCATTCGAATTGATGCACCGGGAATTGGACAGAGCCTGGGGTGAGGTTTTCCGGGTATTGAAAAGCGGTGGTTTTGCCTGCATTAACATTGGGGATGCTACCCGCAAACTGGGAGATGACTTTTGTCTCTACCCCAATCATGCCCGTGTTCTTCAGTGTCTGACAGCTATGGGGTTTCAGGTGTTACCGGATATTTTATGGCGCAAGCAGACCAATGCTCCCAACAAGTTCATGGGCTCTGGTATGCTGCCTGCCGGTGCCTACGTAACATTGGAGCATGAATACATTCTTGTGGCGCGCAAGGGATCGAAAAGGCGTTTTGATTCGGTTGAAGAAAAAAAACTGCGCAGGGAGAGCGCCCTGTTCTGGGAGGAGCGAAACCGGTTTTTTTCGGACATCTGGACGGATCTGAAAGGGAGAGGTCAGGTGTTGAACCGGGGGGAATCCCGAATGAGAAGCGCTGCATTTCCCTTTGAACTGGCTTATCGGCTTGTCTGCATGTATTCCGTCAAGCGGGATAGTGTCCTGGACCCCTTTTTAGGCACCGGTACGACACAGGCAGCGGCGGCCGCGGCCTGCCGTAACAGCATCGGTGTTGAGCAGGATGCTTCGTTATTGTCTGAAATTCGGCAATGGCCGGAACATATTGTCGACATCGCCAATCAATATCACCAACGTCGGCTTGCCAGGCACACGGATTTTGTGACCCATCGGATGGATGTGAACAAACCCTTAAAGCACTGGAATCGACATTACGATTTTCCGGTGATGACTTCCCAGGAGACCGATCTTTATATCCACACGCTGGAAAAGACCATCGATCTCGATGATAATAAGGTTGCAGTGCACTATTCCGTGTTTTCGGATAGATAGGTTTCCAAGCGTTTGCCTGCTTCCAGACCGATATCGGAAGCGGCTTCCACCACGGCGTTTTGGGATGCCACCTCTTTCGAACTCGCAAATGCCTTGGATTCACCGCTCCCGCCGGTAATGGTGTTGGAGGTCCAAAGGTCTTTAATGCCATACGTGTAGGTGGCAAGATATTGAAATTGATCCCAGATTTTTTTTCTTTCGTGTAGTACGATCGTTGCGGTGAGTTTGAACCGGGTCGCGTCGATGGCTGGATTCAACTCAAAATCGTGAGGCGATATGGCTTTGGCAAAAGCACCGGTAAAAGCTGGCCCATGAGGGGTTTTGCCATCCAGATTGATCGTTCGGGATCGGTTTTCCAGACCCTGTCGATTCAGGTTCACTGCCGCCGACAAAGTCTGTGTATTCTTAAAGTCTGGGTGATTTAACATCACACTCTCGGAAATACCTGCCAGAAGGGATTGGGCCCGGCTGATTTTTCCAAAAGCTGCCATGGGCTGTTTCTGGTCGAGTTGTACCAGGGCATCCCGGTACAGTGATAGCGCAAGGTTGCCGTCCCTTTGAGCTGCTTCCGACTGCCGCTTCTTTTCTTTCTGAGCAGAGGCTTTGGGGAAGCGGCACAACACGTAAACAGCATATTTCTCTTCATAAAAATTGCCGGCGGTGCGGCTTGTCTTGACATAGTATTCATCCGTCACCTCCAAAAAGGATATGTTGGCGCCGGTAGATGATCGGGTCTGCTCATTTACATATGTGCTGGATTGTGTCGTGCTGTCCCGGATAAAGGTATCGGTGCTGATCTGGATACCGATATAGGAAGATGCCTGGTTGGCTGCATCCTGACGGGCCTGGTCCCGGCCTTCTTTCAAGGAGTTGGCGCGATCGGCGAGACCCACAAAATAGAGATATTCAGGATGGGTAACAGCCTGGGACATCCATGCCGGCGGACCGGAATCCCTTGATTTTTCTTTCACGATGAGCTGCTTCGGGCCGCCACATCCAACGGCCATGAGCAAAATCAAGGCAAAGAGGCCCATAGCGTATGAAGGTTTTTTCATTTTTCCAACCTTATAGTTGCTCCCTGAGTTTTTTATTCTCTGATTTGCGCTTTTCGATGTTTTTTAGCTCCCGCAGGTAGTCTGCATCGGACGACAATGCAAATGCCGTTTTGATGCTGGCCTCGGCATTGTCGAATTGAGCGGTGTATTCGTACGCCAGCCCCAGGTTCCAGTGAGCCAGCGCGGCCACTTTGGGTGATATGTCCGGGCTGTTGTCTGCCAATTCAACGGCTGACTTGAACTGCGACAGGGCATCGTCCCAAAGACCTGCCTGAGCGTAGCTGATTCCGGCTTCCATCATGGGCAGATCTCCGTCTTTCTTGAATTTTGCGGTAACAACATCTTTCCAAGGGGCAATTGCCCTGATGAGATCTGTGGCCACTACTTTCATACAGGTATCCAGCAGCAAGTTGCTGTCTATTCCGGCAGGTTGTTCATTTGTGGCGCTGGTGGCGTAGCTTCGTTTGCTTTCGAGGGCTTTGGAGCGGAGGGTCTCGCCGGTTTCGACATCGACAATGTCAAAAGATGCCCGCACAACCGCCGTCCCTCTGCGGTAATAACGGGTGCATCTATATTTATAAACTTTATTTTTGACTTTTTTGGTACATTCATGAACGTCTCTGCTCATGTCTTCCGTGTAGTGATAATCGAGTATGTTGCCCATAATAAGGACAGACCCGGTCATGAGTTTTCCCAGCTTTTTTCTGCTGTCGGTATCGACGAGGTCGGATGTGGACAATTTGAGCTCGGCCATGACCCTGTCCAGGTGTTTACGGTCGATCACCTTGAAGTAGCCGCTGTCCACCGCTTTCTGTTTGACATAAGCATTCATTTTGTCGGCTTTGCGCCCGGACATTCGTCCCACAACCAGCTCATTTTTGCCTTTGAGGTTGATTTCGGCAGGCCGCATTACGGGCACCTTTACGCCCACGGTCGAACAGCCGAAAAGAAACAGACTGACGAGGGACAGGGCAAGGATAGGGCCAAGGCTTAGTTGCGGTTTACGAGACATGTGGATCCCCTTTTGTCATTTTAGCAGTACATCCTCTCCGTTCTTTTGGTTTGAAATGAAAGAATATGCAATATAATATTTTAAAATATTTGCCACGTATTGTACAGTTTCCCGACCTATTCTCCTGGCTGCAACAACTTCGACATTATTAAACCAGACATTGGGATCTAAATTCATGGACTTTGCTTCATTGCGCAGCTTGGAAATTTTGGCAGGACCTGCGTTGTAGGAGGCAAATGCCAGCAGCATTCTATTGAGTCTGTCAATGCCAGGGTCATTATAATACCTGTCAATCATAAATCTAAGATATTTTGCACCGGCATGAATATTGGGTTCGACTTCATCGATTCCCGATATATTTACGTTCTTGTCGCCGGCCGTTGTCGGCAGCACTTGCATTACACCAATAGCCCCGGCAGGGCTCTTTTTTTTCTGCTTGATCGTTGACTCCTGATAGGCACGCGCGGCAAGCATTAGCCAGTCAAAACCATAAATATCGCCATATTTTTTAAAAAAAGGAATGGTTTCTTCAAACCGTTTTCTGTCTTCATCGGCAAGGTTGTTTTTTACATATTTGGTGCTTTTGAGGTAGCGGTTAAAAATAGTATTCCCTATTAACGTCCCTTTTTTATTGACCTTGACAAAGTCATTAATCCTGTTTTTCAATTGAGGCGTATTTTTCCGAATCGCCCAGGCTATCTTCGCATTTTCTCTGAATTTAATTTCAGGATGCAGTTTTATTTTTTCAAAAATCTGCGCCCAGAACTGACCTTTGTGGCTGTCAATGACCATCATGGGAATCAGGCCTGCATTGACCATTTCTAAAAGATCTTCATCCTCGAGGTGCTCGTTAGCTTCGATAATCTTAATGGCAGGCTTGCCGGCAGCAGACAGCGTCTTGTTCACCCTTTCAAGACTTTCATGATAGCTGCTGGATTTTCTGACATGAATCTCCTTGCCGCCCAGGTCTGAGAGGGTATTGACAGGCGGATGTCCTATACCGGTAACCAGAACCTCACTGACACCTGTTGTAAGAGGATTGCAGAAATCAACCTGTTGCATTCGTTTGTCGGTTATTGTCAAATTGCCCGCGGCAATATCGCCTAGACCTTCTGATAAAGCGGGTATAAGTCTTTCCCTTGATGTTGGGATAAAAAAAACATGGAGTTTCAGATGACGCGTTTTCAATTGGTCGTTAATGGCTTTTTCGAACGCTTTGCCCATTTCATATGTTGCGCCACGTTGGGTGGCCTTGTCGAAAAAGTAGAATGTTTTGCTGTAAGGAATAAGAAACCGGATCGTCCGTCGTTCAACCATTTGCTCAAAATCACCCATCCATTTTTTGTTTAGCGATTGCATGACGGATGCTTCAAACTGTTCATTCCCGAAGACACAAGTAGGGAGTATCAAACCTATTGTGATAATCAGGGAAAATACCAATCTGCTTCCGATACCGCCATGTTTTTTCATTTCATTTTCTACCTTTTATACGTGTTCGATTGACGTATGGTTGGAGATTTCCGCGTTTACCGTGCAAAGATCTGTGACTGACAACGTATGAACACTTTGATTGCCTGTAAGCCTTGCGAAATCCCTCAACTCATTCGCGGTGACATTCAGGAAATTCTCCAGCTTCCTGGCGGCCTTGTTGATATTTAGATTGCCCCGCAGTGTTGGGTCCTGGGTCGCGATTCCCATCGGGCATCTGCCTGTGTTACAGATTCTGTACTGCTGGCAACCGATAGCCATTAGCGCTGCGGTGCCTATGGCAACGGCATCCGCACCCAGGGCAAGCGCTTTTGCGATGTCTGCCGATATACGGACACCTCCCGTGATTATCAGGCTGACATCTTTGGCCCCGCTTTCATCCAGAAATTTTCGGGCACGGTGCAAGGCGAAAATAGTGGGAACACTCGTGGATGCTTTCACGTATTTTGGTGCCGCCCCGGTCGCTCCTGCCCTCCCATCGATTGTGATAAAATCCGGTTCAGCATAAAGCGCCTCCTTTAGATCTGCCTCAATGTTACCGGCTGCGAATTTGACACCGATGGGTCGGCCTTCGGAGACCTCTCTCAGCCAAAGGATCTTTTTTTTCAGATCCTCCCGGTTTTGTATGTCATCAAATTTTGATGGGCTGGTGATACTTTCACCCGGAGGAAAGTCTCTTATTTCAGCAATTTCTTCGGTAACCTTTTCACCGGGGAGATGTCCCCCCATTCCGGGTTTGGCTGATTGGCCGAATTTGATCTCAATAGCAGCCACCCTTTTCAAATTCTCTTCGGTGACGCTATAGCGGTTAGGAACGTACTCAAATATGTATTTGTAGGCACTGTCTATGGAACTGGGCAGGATGCCTCCTTCACCGGAACACATGGCGGTTTTCACCGCAGCGGATCCCCTGGCCAAAGCTGTTTTCGCCTCTGAACTCAGTGCGCCGAAAGACATGTGTGTTATAAAAAAGGGCATTTGAATGATTAGGGGTTTCGCTGCACCCGGACCGATAATCGTTTTGGTCTCTACCTGCTCATCCTTGTTTAGAGGCAAAGTAGCCAACTGGGCACCTTTGATCAGCAGCTCGTTCCACGAAAAAGTCGGTATTCGGGTTCGCATGGGTTCGGTTATGGATTCACCGGTTTCCGCCATCTGATGGATATCCGCCATGGTGACTTCGATATCATCAGAAGTGCGCAACAGGGAATCGTCAAGATCCTTGTCGGATTCCAGGTCAATTTCCCTGTGGGCGGACTCTATGGGTGGTGATTCCGCATCTTCAACTTTCCCGTGCAGTTTTTTAGCCGATCCACAAACCGGACAGGTGTAGTCCTCAGGGATATCCATCCAAAGGGAGCTGTTTTTATCTTCGTCATAAACGTATTCGCAGACAACACATCGATATTTGGCCATTTTCAGCTCCTTATACGTCAAGATTAGCGGGTTCGTAATATTCCTGGGGATGCTTGCAGTATGGACACCGTGGAGGGGGTTCGATGCCTTCGTATACGTAACCGCAGATGCTGCATTTCCACTTGATCGATACATCCCTTTTGTACACCATTTGTTGCTCTACCAGGTCAAATAGTTTTTGAAATCTATCCCTGTGATGTTTTTCAATTTTCGCTATTTGTGCAAACAAAATGGCAGCCGCCTGGTTGCCCTCCAGCTCGGCTTCTTTTGCGAATCGAGGATACATGTCCTCTGATTCATAGTTTTCACCCCCCACGGCCTCTTTCAAATTTTCAAGGGTTGAGCGGTCACCTAGCAATAACTTGATTTCTTCCAGGGCATGATATTTCTCGTTCTCGGCTGTCTCCTCAAATATTTTTGCAATATAATGATACCCCTCATTGCGGGCCTGTTCGGCGAAAAATGTATACCTGTTCCGTGCCTCTGATTCACCCTGAAACGCTGCCATCAGGTTCTCAATGGTTTTGCTCATATCAAGCTCTCCCTTTCAATATTTATGCGGTTATCTATAAATATTTACCAAACGATAATGATGAGGGCGGCGCCCATTATAGCGGCTGATCCTATACCGAGGCCACCATGACTTGAACCGGTGCCGGCTATAATAGCCTCTGTGACAAATCCTATGGCACCGAGCGTGCCTAATGCGATATGAAGATTATATGTTGAAAAACCTTCGTCAAGTTCGAACATATCACCGTATTCATAGTACCCACTTGCAAGAGTCATTACACCAAGGGTAGCAGCTCCCACCGCTGAATAATGGTGAGCTGAACTCTCGGATCCTGTTAACCCGGCAACACCAGCCAGAAGAAGTGTGCCGTAACCCAGATATTTGTGAAGAAAGCCCATGTCCAACGAGGTGTTAGCCCCTGAAAATGAAGCCGGTTGTATGTTGGATATTGGCGTTCCATGCTGAAAGTAAAATGCATCATCGTCAAGTAACGTTTGGTTATATGGTAAGTCAAACAAATCAGAGCTTGCATAGCTTGTCCCGTTCAAAGTGCAAAGGACAAACATAAAAAGTAAGGATCCACGAAAAAAATTCATTGTTTCGATCTCCTACAGTCGCTGAAACGTTGCGGAATAAAAAGTAATGATCGACTACTGTTCATGCATCATGACAGGCAAGGGGTTCGTTGGGTTTCATTAACTTATCAGAAAACCAAATATCACTCAACACTCATGTATTGAGTGGTGCGGTTTTCTATAAAGCTCAAATGTTACCAACAAAAGAGGTCTTCGGGGGGTCGTTTCAAACTCGGGAAACTTGTTTGAGAGCCTTTGGCACCCACTTCCAGTGGTATTAGGTGCCCTTAGGTTCGTAAAGAAGCATCAGGAATGCCCTGCTGCCAATACGGTTAATCCTTGATCCATAACCATTTCTTTTTCTTTTGTTATTTCTATCACACTGCTGGTAATTACATTGTCAGCTATCAAGTAACCATCGGAGATTTGTATGATCCGGCGGGCATGATGGGCACAATCCTGACTGTGAGTAACCATAACGATGGTCATGCCGTTTTGGTTAAGCTGACCCAGCAATTCCATTATCTCCTGTGTGTTCTTTTTATCCAGATTGCCGGTCGGCTCATCAGCCAGCAGCACTGGTGGCTCATTAATAATTGCCCGGGCAATCGCCACCCGCTCTGATTCACCACCAGAGATTTGATTTGGAAGGCGATTGGTTTTATCCGCCAGGCCGACCTGGGCCAGTGCCTCTTTTGCCATCTCCCGCTTTTTCCGATTTTCCATTTTTACTACCGCCAAAGGCAACATGACATTTTCGATTACAGTTAAATAGGGTACGAGATGAAAGCTCTGGAAAATAAATCCTAAAAATTCTCTACGAAAATCAGCCTGTTGTTCCTGGTGTAGTTCATAAACATCGATATCGTCTACAAGCAAACGACCTGAAGTGGGAGCGTTCATGGCTCCCATGATTCCAAGTAATGTCGATTTCCCAGCGCCAGATTCACCCATTACGGCAACGAATTCTCCCTCATCGATTTTGAGGCTGATATCATTTACTGCGGTAACAAGGGAATTCTCGTCACCTAAGGTTTTGGTAATATGTTCAATAATAATGTAGCTCATTGTAAATACCTCATCCGTGTAGTTAGTGTCCGTCCAGAAATAGGGATTTTCGCGTTATGCCAAGGCGTGAAAAGACCCTTTATGGATGGGTACTAGTTAAAGCGATCTCAGGGCGTCATTCGGGTCCATCCTCGATGCCATAAATGCCGGATAAGCACTTGAAATCATTCCAACCATCAAAGCAGTAACGATTGCATTCCCGGCCAGGTTGATATCAAAATGTACCATTGCAGAGTGGTTGCCCCCAATGATGGCCAGACCGATTTTGGTCGTCAAATATCCCAGGAAGTAACCAAGCACACCCGCCAGGCCTGAAACGATGGCCGCCTCCATAAACACAATTTGCATGATATGCTTCTTGCGAAACCCAATGGCCCGAAAGATGCCTATTTCATCGGTACGCTCCCGCACACTGCCCATCATGGTAACGAGTACAACCAAGCTACCAATCAAAAGTATGATGCCGGAAACACCGTAGGAAAATCTCTTTAGCTGGTTCAAGGTTTCCATACGACCTTTGACCACCTGTTGAATGGCCATCACCCTGGCATCGGGAAGCGCATCAGAGATCTGTTTGACCATTGCATCGATCGGACAATCTTTACACAATGCGGCAATCTCAACCATTGAAACCCGACCTTGCTTTTTAAAAATCGCCTGGGCTGTCGATAGCCGGGTAAATATCAATTGATCATCCTGAGATCCGGTGGATTCAAGAATGCCGGATACCTGCAGATTGTTATTGCTGATCATCAATTGGTTACCGACATCCAAATTGAGTATGCGTGCTGCTTCAGCTCCGAGGATAATTCCATCTGCCCCTGGAATGGAACCTTTCAACTTCCACCAAGGCTTCAAGATACGGGTTGCTGAAAAATCAACCCCGGCCACAAGAACTCTATGGTCATGTACCTGGGCTACCCCCAGGACCAGGGGGCCCAGGGCGGCGATGTTGGCGGAATTTTTAATCGTACTTATCCGACTCAGATCGGACTGACGTATTTCTTCCATTTCAAACGACACACCACCCAACGAAAGGCCGCCATAGGAAAGAGCCAGGTTCTCAGTTCTGGGAACCACCAGGATGTTGGCACCAAATTTTTCGAGCTTATGATTAATGTCATTGGTCATTGCTTCGATGTAGCTGATCATGCCCACAACTGTGGACACCCCTATAACCAGACCCGCAAGCACAAAGGCCGCTTTTGTTTTTCTTCTTAGAAGATTTTTTATTGAAATGGCATTGAGATTCATATCTATACCTTTCCATCGAAATTAAAATATTGGCGGCCTTGTTCGATATCCTTGATCTGGATGATCAATTTGTCATTTTCCAATTTTCTGCTTAAGGGTGCAGGATTGCAGCCACCCTTGACTTCATTGACCCGTACAGAGGCAAAGCGCCTGCCACAGTTCCGGCAGACCATATGATCACCCTCTTGGTAATACCCTTTCCCGGCCGGCCAACAAACGTCACAGGCATCAAAAGCGGCACGCAGGATGCCGTCTGAGCTTTTAAGGATGAAATACCGAATGGTGTTTTTACCGCTGATGTGCTCGAAATGGCGAGCTTTACCGTCTTCAAATAGATTGGCTGGAAATATTACCCTATTGTTGTCAACGACTGCCGGGTTATTGGCGGACACGGTTAGATTGTTAGGCCCCCGTGTGCTATAAAAAACAGTAGTGGCCGCAATAATGAAGACACCGACGGCAGCAATTATTAAAGGTAATCGATTTTTTTTCTGGGTGCCAAGAACGGCGGCTTTTTTAGCTGCGAT
>JASJGV010000500.1:0-6468 GCA_033791325.1 Desulfobacterales bacterium
CTGAAGATACAGGAGAATAGATATGTCAGAGATTAGTGCCGCAATGGTTAAACAGCTCCGTGAAAAATCCGGGGCAGGTATCATGGACTGTAAACACGCATTGGCGGATTGTAGTGGTGATATTGAAAAATCAATCGAATACTTACGTAAAAAAGGCCTGGCAACTGCGCAGAAAAGAGCTGGAAGAGCTACCAAGGAAGGTGCCGTGCAGGCCTATATCCATATGGGAGGCAAAATCGGTGTCCTGGTGGAGATCAACTGTGAGACAGACTTCGTAGCCAAGACCGATGATTTCACGACCTTTGTCAAGAACATCGCCATGCATATCGCTGCCGCCAACCCGGTGGGCATTCTTCCGGAGGACGTACCTCCGGAGGTCATTGAAAAAGAGAAGGAAATCTATCGTGCCCAGGCGCTGGAGATGGGAAAACCTGAAAAAATGGTCGATAAGATCGCAGAAGGCAAGCTCAATAAATTTTTCAAGGAAAGCTGCCTCATGAATCAGGTCTATGTCCGGGACCCGAATATAACCGTTACTGATTACATGAACGATGTCATTGCCAAGACGGGTGAAAAGATCAATATCCGACGATTTGCACGATTTCAGGTGGGAGATTAATCCATGCCTGACGCCAGGTATCAGAGAGTGTTGTTAAAATTGAGTGGCGAAGCCCTCATGGGAGACCAGGCGTTCGGTATCAGCCAGGATATGTTGGCCTATGTCGCGGAGGAGATTCAGTCCATATATGAACTGGGTGTCGAACTTGCCGTAGTTGTTGGTGGGGGCAATATTTTCAGGGGCGTTGCTGCAAGCTCTTACGGCATGGAACGAACCTCGGCAGACCACATGGGGATGCTGGCGACAATAATGAACAGTCTTGCCCTCCAGGACGCACTGGAAAGAAAAGGCATACAGACTCGTGTTCAGACAGCTATCTCCATGCGTGAGGTAGCCGAGCCATACATCCGGAGAAGGGCTGCTCGACATCTGGAAAGAGGTCGCGTTGTTATTTTTGCAGCCGGCACAGGCAATCCGTACTTTACGACCGATACGGCCGCAGTTCTGAGAGCCCAGGAGATCCATGCTGAGGTCCTTTTCAAGGCAACAAAAGTGGACGGACTCTATGATGCGGACCCTGTTGACAACCCGGATGCTAAACGTTTCGACAATATTTCCTACATGGAAGTCATTGAAAAACAGCTGAAAGTTATGGATATGACAGCCATCTCGCTGGCGATGGACAACCATCTTCCCCTGGTGGTGTTCAACCTCAAGGAGAAAGGGAATATCAAACGTGTTGGCTGCGGTGAGGCCATTGGCACTTATATTCACAACTAGTGCCCACCCATAAATGGTTTTTTTGCATGATTTCGGCGTTGGACGCCATGATTTGAATCCTCAAAATAGCTTGCTATATCTACGGTTCAAATCTGACGCCCGCCTTTAACTCAAGCAAAATCCCTCATCTGTGGATGGACCCTAACCAAAAAGGATAAAACCGATGCTGGATGACATTTATCAGGAAACGCGCGGGCGGATGGGGAAAACCATCGCTGCATTGATAAACGAATTGAAACGCGTCCGGACAGGCCGGGCTTCCTTGTCCTTGCTGGATGGTATTCGGGTGGACTATTACGGAACACTGACGCCCCTGAACCAGATGACCACACTGTCCGTTCCGGAGAGTCGCCTGATCACCATTCAACCCTGGGATGTGTCGGTAATCAAGGAAATCGAAAAGGCCTTATTGAAGTCAGATCTGGGTCTTACCCCTTCGAGTGATGGTAAGATCATCCGGATATCGATTCCACCCCTCACCGAGGAGAGACGCAAAGAACTGGTCAAAGTGGTTCACAAGATGTGTGAAGACCACAAGATAGCCCTGCGCAACATTCGACGTGATTCAAATGAACTTATCAAGGGTTTCAAGAAGGAAGGTGATATATCAGAAGATGAATCCTTCAAGGGCCAGGATCAGATTCAAGAAATAACGGATGACCACATCAAACAGGTAGACGTTATTTACAAAGAAAAAGAGAAAGAAATTCTTGAATTCTAATATGACCCATTCCGGTTCAGGTGATCCTGATCTCTCAAAACTTCCTTCTCATATTGCCATCATCATGGATGGAAACGGACGTTGGGCCAAACAGCGTTTGATGAATCGCATCTTAGGACATGAGAAGGGGGCCGATGCCGTCAGAATGATTGTTCGTACTTGCCGCGAAATCGGCATCGAGATCCTGACTCTTTACGCTTTTTCGACGGAGAACTGGCAACGACCCAAATCAGAAGTTGCTGCTTTGATGGATCTTCTCAAGCGGTTTTTGACGTCCGAATCAAGGGAAATGCACGAAAACAACATCCGCTTAAATACTATCGGACAGACCCATCGAATTCCAAAGGGTGTTCGCAATGTACTGCAGCAGAATATGGAAATGACGGCATCAAACACGGGGCTGACGCTGAATCTGGCACTCAGTTATGGTGGCAGAACCGAGATCGTTGAAATGGTGAAACAGATTGCAGGCAGTGTAAAAAAGGGCCAGTTGGATCCTGCCGCCATTACCCCCGAGATCGTTTCCGATAACCTGTACACCCGGGGAATGTGTGACCCGGACCTGCTCATCAGGACCGGCGGTGACATGCGTATCAGTAATTTTCTGCTGTGGCAGATCGCTTATGCAGAAATTTTTGTTACGGATACCCTCTGGCCGGAATTTTCACAAGAAGAATTCATGGCCATATTGGGTGATTTTCAGGGACGCGAACGCAGGTTCGGCCGGATCAGTCAGACGTAAATCCTTTAGGGTGAATTTGGGTTTTGGATTTTGTGTTTGGTATTTAGTGTTTCGTTTTTAGCCCTTTATTTGAAACATGTCTGATGGTCTAAACCATCATGCGCCAGCCACCAAACACAATACACAATACACCAAACACAATACACTAAACACCAAATACAATACACCAAACACCAAATACAATACACCAAACACCAAATACAATACACCAAACACTTGTTAAAGCCATGCATTTAAAACGCTGGATTACAGGCCTGGTCTTATTACCTTTTTTGATTTACATTATCATCAAGGGAGGCGTTCTCTTTTCGGCATTTATCGGGCTTTTTGCACTGCTGGGTTTCTGGGAGTATACCCGCGTGGTTTTCAGTGACAGTCGTGAGACCGCCAGGAGTTTCATTGTTCTGACTGGTTACCTGTCCATCCCGGTGATCATGTGGGCAGCTCACTACCATGCCGCAGACCTCATATTCCACATAATCGCCTTCTACTTTATCATAACCGCGTTTTTATCGATCCTGTTGTATAAAAAAGATCGCTTTGTCTATGAAATCTCCAAAAAGACGGTGCTTGGTGTTGTCTATATACCGGTGTTGTTCTCTTATCTGATCCTGATTCGGGATGGTGAACAAATGGAAGGGGCATACTGGGTGTTTTTAACGTTGGCAGTTGTGTTTGCAGGAGATATCGGAGCGCTTTATGCCGGGACATTTTTTGGGAAACACAAACTGAATCCGGCGGTGAGCCCCAAAAAAACCATCGAAGGATCTCTTGGCGGCATCGCTGTCAATATCATCATCGGTATGTGTTTAAAATTGCTGCTCTTGCCTGAATTGTCCTGGGGAATCAGTTTTCTTTTTTTTATTTCGCTGGGCATCATGGGGCAGATGGGGGATCTGTTTGAATCAGGACTCAAGCGTATGGCCGGGGTTAAGGATTCCGGTGGGATTTTCCCCGGTCATGGCGGAATACTGGATCGAGCCGATGCAACCCTGTTTGCAGCACCTGTTGCCTATCTGTTTAAGGTGTATTTGTTTTAAAAGCGATAAGCCATAAGCTTTAAGCAATAAGCAGCTTAAAGCTTATGGCTTATCGCTTATAGCTCATAGGATATATATGAAAAATCTTACCATTTTAGGTTCCACCGGCTCCATTGGCACCAATGCCCTCAAGGTTGTCGCACAATTTCCGGAACGTTTTACTGCAAAGGTTTTGACTGCCGGGCAGAATATTTCTAAACTGGTCGGGCAGATTAAACAGTTTCAACCTGAATTGGTAGCCGTATTCGACGAGGCCGGGGCAGCGGAACTGGAACGAGCGTTGCCAAAGGATACGCGTGTTGAAATTGTCTATGGTTCGTCCGGCTATCAAACAGCGGCTGCTTATGAAACATCCGACATGGTCCTGACGGCGGTTGTGGGTGCTGCCGGCTTGATGCCGACGATCTCGGCCATAGAAGCAGGTAAGAATATCGCCCTGGCCAACAAGGAAACACTGGTCATGGCAGGTGAACTGATCATGCAGCTGGCCCAGAAAAACGGGGTGGACATTATCCCTGTGGACAGCGAGCATAGCGCCATATTTCAGTGCTTGATGGGACAGCGAACATCCGATCTGGACGTACTGTTGATAACGGCTTCAGGTGGCCCTTTTATGGACACGCCGGTACAGTCATTTCCGGATGTCAGCCCCGAAGCGGCGCTGAATCACCCGAACTGGCAGATGGGACGCAAAATTACCATCGATTCCGCTACGCTCATGAACAAGGGACTTGAGGTCATTGAGGCCAAGCATCTTTTTCAGGTAGAGATGGACAGGATCCGGGTTGTTGTGCACCCCCAAAGCATTATTCATTCGATGGTTTCCTTTCAGGATGGCTCTGTTCTCGCGCAACTCGGGATACCCGATATGAAAGGTGCCATCGCACTTGCCTTGTCTTTTCCTGAACGACTGCCCCTGGGACAGCCATTGCCCGATTTTGCAGATATCGGTTGTTTTACCTTCAAAGAGCCGGATATGGAAAAATTTTCCTGCCTGGGATTGGCCATGAAAGCGGGCAGGAAGGGAGGCACCCTGCCGACTGTGTTGAATGCAGCCAACGAGGTGGCTGTGCATGCATTTTTGGAACACCGGCTGTCTTTTGACCAGATCCCGCTGGTCATTGAAAAATCATTGGCAAAACATACCAATCAGCCGGCACCATCCCTGGAGGATATTTTGACTGCTGATCAGTGGGCCAGAGAGGCGGCGTCCCGGTTGATCGAAAGCGGATCAGACAAAGCTTGATTTCTTCAATATATCTGCCGAGGTTGACGGACTTGAACTTCATTCTTATTATTTAATCTCGAAGCACGAATATCGAAATTCATATGTAGGATTTAATATAACTGTAAATGTATGACAGCATTTAATCGGCTCCGGGAACGAATGAACTCGAGCAAGAACTTTTTTTAGAGAGTCAATATATGGGAACCAGTATACTTGCATTTATTGTCGTGCTGGGTGTCTTGATTTTTTTTCATGAGTTGGGACACTTTTTATTTGCACGAATGTTCGGTGTCGGGGTCGAAAAATTTTCTCTTGGTTTTGGCCCTCGAATATTCGGCTGGAAGGCCGGTCTTACAGACTACCGTGTATCTGCCATTCCTCTGGGGGGATATGTGAAGATGGTAGGGGAAGATCCTTCTGTGGAGATGGATCCCGAAGACATTCCCTTTTCATTTACCCATAAACATGTTTTGAAAAAGCTTCTGATCGTGGCTGCCGGGCCTTTATTCAATGTTTTGCTGGCGATTTTAATATTTCTCTGTATTTACCTTTTTTCAGGTACCTATATCCTTCGGCCTACAATCGGAGAAGTTCAGGAGAATATGCCGGCGTATGAAAGCGGGCTGCAAAAAGGAGACGTCATCAAGGCCATCGATGGACAGGCGATTTCCACCTGGGAAGAGATGGCGAAAGGTATTACAGCTAGCAATGGCCAGCCCATTGTCTTTTCAGTTCAGCGGCTGGATGAAGTGATCACCTTTGAAATCAAACCCATTGCCAGAAAAACAAAGAATCTGTTCGGCGAAGACATCGATCGATACTTCATCGGTGTGGCATCGGCAGGAGACGTGGAGAATCGGAAGCTTGGTCTGGGCGAATCCGTGATCGAAAGCGTCCGGCAAACCTACAGCATTGCAGAGCTGACCGTCGTCAGTATCGCCAAGCTTATTAAGGGAACTATCTCCACCAAAACCATCGGTGGCCCCATTATGATTGCAGAGTTAGCGGGTCAGCAGGCCAAGGAAGGCGTATTAAATTTTGTTTTTTTGATCGCTCTTCTCAGTATCAATCTGGCAATCATCAACTTCCTGCCTATCCCGGTACTGGATGGCGGGCACATCCTCTTTTTCCTCATAGAAATCATCATTGGCAGGCCGGTGAAAATGCGTACGCGAGAGATCGCGCAGCAGGCCGGTATTTTTATTCTGATCACCCTGATGATATTTGTTTTTTACAACGACATTTCACGTATTTTCACCAGCTAATAAAACCGACAGTTTTAAGTTTTAAGTGTTAGGTTTTAGGTAAACCAGTCATATTCGACTTTAATTATTTGTCAGCCAAGAGCTAAGAGCAACCAATGATAGTGTTCCGAAACCACTCCGGCAAATAACGTCA
>JASJGV010000501.1:0-7936 GCA_033791325.1 Desulfobacterales bacterium
AAACCCTTATGCCGCCAACCTGTTTTCGGAACATTATTATGACAAGCGGTATAAAAGATTCAGTTTTAGACTCTTGACCATGGCAAATCATGCGTTAAATTATAATCTTGAAATCGCGTGCCATTTTCTATTCAAACACAAGCTCAAAGGACCGGGTTTTTCAACTATCTTTAAATAATAATTCTAATATGTTAAAGGAGTATACATTGGTATGGACATTAAGGAAATTACCCATCAGGTTGAAAAAGATAGTGTATCAATCAGGCAGATAGTCGCTGAAATCGAAAAAGTCATTGTCGGACAGACAGGTCTGATAAGCCGGATGCTCATCGGCTTGCTCTGCGAAGGCCATCTGTTGTTGGAAGGCCTGCCGGGACTTGCCAAAACCACCGCGGTCAAAGCAATGGCCCAAACCATTGATACCTCATTTAAACGAATCCAATTCACGCCGGATCTCCTTCCTGCAGATATTATTGGAACCCAGATTTACAGACCGGACAATGGTTCCTTCGAGGTAAATAAAGGACCGATATTTAACAATATTATTTTAGCAGATGAGATCAACCGTGCTCCGGCCAAGGTACAGAGTGCATTGCTCGAAGCCATGCAGGAACACCAGGTCACCATTCGTGACACAACCTTTAAGCTCGATGACCCTTTCCTGGTGATGGCCACACAGAACCCTATCGAACAGGAAGGAACCTATCCGCTTCCCGAGGCCCAGATTGATCGTTTCATGATGAAAATCAAAGTAGATTACCCTTCGGCCGAGGAAGAAAAAGAGATTGTTAAACGTATCCGCTCCGGTGTCAACAACAACGCTACCAGTGTAGTGAGTGTCTCAGCCCTGAAAGCAGCCCGCAAAACCCTGCACGAAATTCACATGGAAGACCGCTTGGTGGATTATATTGTCCGGTTAACACAAGCCACCAGAAATCCAGACGAATTCGGCATGGATATCGGACCCATGGTCAGCTACGGGGCGTCGCCGCGGGCATCGATCTGGCTTGAAGCGGCTGCCAGGGCACAAGCGTTTCTGAACGGGCGAGGTTATGTAACCCCCCAGGACATCAAATCCATGGCCCCGGAAGTGTTCAGGCACCGCATCATTTTAAGCTACGAAGCAGAGGCGGAGGGACGCACCACAGATGATATAATACATGAACTGCTGGAGCGGATCGAGGTCCCATAGCTCGAACAAAAGGATTCCAGGGCCCAGGGGGCCCAGGATTCGAGAGTAAACAGACCGTTTTAAGTTTTAGGTGTCAGGTTTTAAGTTCAGTCAAGGGCTAAGAACCAAGCGCTAACAACTGGCAACCGGAGGTATTCTAGATAGCATGCTCTCCAAGGAACTGCTGAAAAAAATTCAAGGCTTTCATTTCAAAACCCGGCACCTGGCCAATGACCTGTTTGCCGGGCAATATGAAAGTGCATTCAAGGGGCAGGGTCTGGAATTCACCGAAGTTCGGGAATACCAGCCCGGTGACGATGTTCGCTTCATCGACTGGAATGTCTCAGCCCGATTCGGGCATCCCTTCATTAAGGTATTTCACGAAGAACGTGAACTTACTGTAATGTTTTTACTGGATTTATCCGGATCACAATCATTCGGCACAAAAAAGAAATTCAAGCGTGAATTACTGGCCGAAGCGGCAGGAATGCTGGCCTTTCTCGCCATTCGAACCAACGATAAAGTGGGCGCCATCCTATTCAGCTCCAAGGTAGAAAAATATATCCCGCCGAAGAAAGGCGCCGCACATGTCTGGACCCTTATCAAAGAGATCTTTACCTATGAGCCTTCTGATCTAGGGACCGATATCAAAGGCGCTCTGGATTATCTGAACCGGGTGGTAAAACGTCATGCCATTGTTTTTCTCATATCCGATTGCATGGACATGGGCTTTGATCTCCCATTCGGTATTGCATCCCGCAAGCATGATCTGTCCGTTATCCGCATATCAGATCCTTCAGAGGAAACCTTGCCGGACGTAGGCCTGAGCTATTTTCGGGATCCTGAAACAAACCAAGTAGTTCTGCTAAATACCCGCAGCAGCACATTAAGGAAAAAATGGCGAGTCCATCGGCAGACACACCAGAAAAACCTCACAAGTCTGCTCAGAAAAACCGGGGTGGATCTGGTAGACATTCAAACAGATGGCTCGGTTTCCGAACCCCTGGTCCGTTTGTTTGACAAAAGGAGAAAGCGTCGGTGAGCCTGTTCCCGGTAAATCATAGATGCTATCGAAAATGGCCGTTTCTCCTTTGGACACTGGTTTGTCTTCTTATTTGGTCCGGTCCGGTATGGTCTGAGACTTCGGAAACAGATTCTTTGCCAACACTGTCTGCGTCTGTTGAGAAAAAGACTGCCAGGATCGGTGACATGTTATGGGTGACCTTGACGTATGAAGTACCTGAAAGCACCAAACTACCCGAGAACGACGGTATCGGTGGTTTTGAAACATTGACCGTCATTGAACAGAAGACAGAACCCAATCAAATAAAATTCCGATTTCTTGTCGACCAGCTGGAATCGTTTGACCTGGGTCCCTTCAGTCTGACCTATCTGGATGATCAAAAAATCGAACATCAGGTGGCAACGGAACCCATTACCGTCACAGTCTTATCCAACCTCGGTGAAAAGCCCGGGGATGCAACCCTGAGGCCGATTCAAGACATCATTTCCACCCAGTCAGGATGGCTGCCGTATCTGATATGGATTTTTGTGGCCACCATACTGATTGGTATGATTTCCGGTTTTATCTGGTGGCGCAAAAAACATGGCATAACCGCCAATAAAGCTACGATGGCAGATCCCCCCCATGTAAAGGCCGACAAGGAAATCGATAAGCTGATCGCCAGTGGTTTATTTGAGAATGGGAACGTGAAAGCATTTTATTTTATTTTTTCAGAAACCATCCGCCGCTACATGGAATCTATCCGCCGTTTCCCGGCAGCCGAAATGACCACCGAAGAGATCGCGAGATTTATCAAAACAGACCCCTCTGATCAATTAATTCTGCCCTTGCTCAGACAGGCAGACCTGGTCAAATTTGCCGATTCAATGCCTGCACCGGACCGTAAAGATCAAGATATTATGACCGCCCGAACCTATATTCAACAAACCCGTCCAATGACAGACAATTCACAGGGAGACCCATCCATTAAGGAGGTGCGGCAGTGATGTTTCGTCTGGCTCACCCCGCATTGCTGGCCCTCCTGGTGTTAGTCCTTGCCTGGATTGCCTGGCGCCTGACCCGTAAACCCGTGGGGATTACCTATTCCATGGCCGGTGTCCTCGCGGGACTTTCCAAAGGCAGTCATCGACTGGTGGGCCAGATCCCTTTGATCTTGAAGGCAGGGTGCCTTGTCCTGCTGGTGCTGGCCGCCACCCGTCCCCAGCTGTACAATGTGTCGCGGGATATAAATTCCCCGGGGGTTGACATCATGCTCTGCCTGGACACGTCCGGCTCCATGCAGGCCCTGGATTTTACCATCGACAATGAACCGGTTTCCCGGCTTACTGCCGTAAAAAAAGTGGTCACAGATTTCATTGAAAAAAGAGATATGGACAGGATCGGCCTGGTGGTTTTCGGCACGAAGGCCTTTACCCAGTCCCCGTTGACACTTGACAAGGGCCTGTTGATGGACCTGGTAAAAAGAATGGAAATCGGCATGGCAGGTGATCAAACCGCCATTGGAGATGCCATCGCCGTTGGTGGGAAACGGCTAAAAGATCTCGAGGCTGAATCAAAAATCCTGATTTTATTGACAGATGGCAGGCAAACCACGGACGGGCTCAAGCCTGCAGATGCTGCAGATGCAGTACAATCATTGGGAATCAAGATATACACGATCGGGGTGGGAGGAATAGAACCGGCACCCTTTCCGGTTAAGACGCCTTTTGGTACAAAAATCGTTCGACAAAAGGTCGACCTGGATGAAAATACGCTCATGAAAATTGCCGATACAGGAAAAGGTCAATATTTCAGAGCCGCGGATACGGATCGCCTGCAGGAAATATATGCCATCATCGATGAACAGGAAAAAACTGAAATCAAGGTGAAAGAGTTCTTCCATTTCAAGGAACTCTATCCCTATTTTCTGATCCCGGCGATACTTTTGCTGTTGGCCGAGATCATTATCCGCACCACGTTGCTAAGGACGATTCCATGACATTTGCAAATGAATGGATACTGCACTTTCTCTGGGCAATGCCTCTATTCGCTTTTGTGCTCATGGTGCGGCACCGCAGACGACAACGGGCCATGAGTCTGTTTGCCGAGCAAAGCCTGATGAAAAGACTCACCCCCGAAGATCACAAAGGCAAGCGCTTTCTAAAAGCCCTGCTGATCCTTTTTGCCCTGGGCGTCCTGATCTTTGCATTGGCCGGTCCCCGCTGGGGGAGCCAATACCAGGAAGTGAGCCGCAAAGGTGTGGACATCATGATGCTGGTGGATGTTTCTCGAAGCATGATGGTGGAAGACGTAAAACCCAATCGTCTGGAACGTGCCACGAGGGAGATCATCGATTTTCTCAAAGTTGTTGAAGGCGACCGGGTGGGTCTGACGGCCTTTGCCGGTGCTGCCTTTGTTCAATGCCCTCTCACACTCGATTATGCGGCCCTGGAAATGTTTTTGAGTGCGCTGGAGCCAGGTATCATTCCGGTGCCGGGTACCGATCTCGGTACAGCCATCGAAACCGGGTTGTCTGCTTTTGACGCCGGGACCGAAACAGACAAAGTCATGTTATTGATCACCGATGGCGAGGACAATGAAAACCGCGGTCTGGAAGCGGCCCGAAAAGCGGCAAACCAGGACATTAAGATTTTCGTATTCGGTATCGGCGATCCCTCCGGCGGCCCCATACCTGCCGGCAATGACCAGGGTGGTTTTAAAAAGGACAAAAGCGGCAACCTGGTGCTGTCCAGACTCGATGAAAAAACCTTACAGGATGTCGCAAGGGAAACAGGCGGCGGATATGTACGCTCAATGGCCGGAGACCTGGACCTGGATGTCCTTTATTTTGACGGCATTAAACAAAAAACAAAAGCCCAAACCCTTAAAAGCGGTAAAATCAAAGTATATGAAGAGCATTTCAATTTATTTGTTCTGGTCGCTTTTTTATTATTGCTCTTTGAAGAGCTGCTTGACGGCAAGCGTCGCCCCCGCACCAAAAGAAAATATTCGTCCTTTACCGTGCTCCTGGTTTTCGGTCTCAGCCCCTGGCTTTGTTTAAGCCCGGTCGAAGCTTCTGAAACCCCGGATGAGCTCTACCGGCAGGGGCGGTATGAAGAAGCGGAACAGGCCTATTCCCAATACGATATGGATCACCCCAAGGATATCCGTTTTCGCTACAATCGCGGGTGTGCAGCATTTCAGAACGGACAATACGAGGAAGCGGCCGCAGCATTTTCAAGTGTCATAAAAAGAACGGCGCTTGGGGACGTGCGATTCAAGGCCGCCTTTAACCTGGGAAATACTGCTTTCAAGCAAGGCGATTTTGCGTCTGCTGCCACGTATTACAAGCAGGCACTTGCTGATCAGCCTGCCAGCGAAGATGCGCGCTACAACCTTGAACTTTCTTTAAGGGCTCTGAAAAAAGAAAAAGAGAAGCAGGAAAAAGAATCATCGGATACACCCCCATCCGACACACAGTCTGAAGGAGATGACCAGGCAAAACAGGATGGAACCGAAAAGCAGAAACCCGGGAAACAGCCGTCTGACGAGGAATCCCGACCAGGCGACCAGGAAAAGGAAGATCTTCAGAAAGATGAGGGCAACCAAAAAACAGAAGATCAAGCAGATGGAGATGATGGGGAAAATCAGGCATCGGCCCAGAACAAACCACCTGAACCCACAGATGAAAACACACTGTCCGGCGATCTGAAACCACGCGAGACCCTGCCTGAGCTGGAATCAATCAACCCCTTGAATGGGGAGGGACCGTCTGACATGGACAGGAAAAAAGCCGAGGCCCTGCTGGACAATGTTCAAGAAGACCCGTCTGAAATAATGCGGTTTATGTTATCTGATGAGAATCGCCAAAATTCTTTTTCCGGAAGGGACTGGTAGAATGATAAAGGCAGTCACAGCTGTCCTGTGTATCCTTTTATTCCCGATATTCACTGTCTGGGCAGCGGATGACGTGACAATCACGCTTCGACTGGATCGGGTGGAGGCCAGCCTGGCAGACACCCTGCGGATGGAAATACGCGTCTCCGGATCCCGAAAAAGTGATTCACTGCCTGTTCTCCATGGACTGGAGTCCTTTCTGGTAACCAATGGAGGAACCTCCAGCAGGATGGAGATCAGCAACGGCAAGGTCAATTCAGGCGTCGACTACACCTATTTTATCCAGCCCAAAAAAGTCGGTGAATTTAAGATCGGACCCATCAGGGTAGATGTAGATGGCAAAACATTTGAGAGCAATGCCCTATCCCTGGTGATCAGGGCAGCATCACAGCCAGGCAGCCGGGATCACGCCCCGGTTTTTATCCAGGCAGCTGTCTCATCACAGGACATTTATGTGGATGAGCAGATTCTCTACACCTTGAAGCTTTATTACCGGGTCAATGTCGGCAATCTCTCTTTGAGTCTGCCGGAAATGGAATATGTTACCTTTCAGCAACTCGGTCGACCCCAGGAATACCAGGCCACTTATGAAGGCCGGACCTACCAGGTATTGGAAATCCGTCACGCTGTTATGGTGTCAAAGAAAGGCGAAACGATCCTCAATCCGTCCCGACTGAAGATGACCGTGCGCCGGTCCGGCTCCCGCTCCGTGTTTGACAATTTTTTCGATGATTCTTTCTCCGGTTTCTCATCCAGCAGGCCGTTGACATTAACCACCGACCCCGTCAACCTGCAGGTGAATGCCCTTCCCGAGGCCGACAGGCCCGCCGGATTCACAGGGCTTGTGGGCATGTTTCAGATGGCATCGACCCTGGATCCCGCCACTTTGAAAGCAGGTGAATCCGCCACCCTGACTATTCAGGTGCAAGGCAAAGGTACTGTGAATCGCATACCTGATCTGAATCTCCCTGATATGGATTTTGCCCGCACGTACAGCGATCAACCGGTACTGGAAACCCGACAAAGTCGTCAGGGCTTACGGGGAACAAAGACCATGAAATGGGCCCTGGTTCCTGAAAATGCGGGTGAATATAAAATCCCGGTATTGTCTTTGAGTTTTTTTAATCCTGAAACAAAAAAATATCATGTGCTGGTTACCCCCGCACACGCTTTATCTGTTTTACCGGGGGAATCTGAAAAGAGCGTTGCATCCCTGAGCCCCTTGTCTGACCCCGACAACAATACTGCCCAGGGAGTGCATAAAAAAGAGATTCAGCAACTGGGGGAAGATATATTACCAATTCATACCGATACCATGGATCTCTCCGTTCCTTTTCGATCACTTTCCAGGGGTTGGCTCTTCCGGATTGCGCTGGCGGGCCCCCTCTTTATGTATCTGTTGCTCCTGGCTGTCTTGAGGGCACAACGTCTGTCACCTGAACGTCTGGCCCAGTCAAGAGCTAAAAAAGCCTTTGGCACTCTAAGGAAACAATGCCGGAAAGATCAAACCAGCTACGAGGATCTCATCAATGTTTTCAAGGATTACCTGAATGGCCGATTCGGCCTGTCCATCGGCACCCTGACGGCAGATGATGCTGAAAGGGTTTTGTGTGACCAGGGCGTGATTGCTGAAACATCAAAAGATATGTGTACACTGATTCAACGGTTTGAAACTGCGGTATACGCAGGTAACAACTTCAAGGACACCGAGGCTACCGGTGATCTGTTGGCGCTTGTCAAAATAATAGAAAAGGAAATTTCATGATCCGTCAGGCCCGGCTCATCATTATCGGAATGCTGGTCTCTGCATGCCTTTTTACCACGACCCAGGCAGAGACCGGCACGTCTTCTGCTGAGCAGTTTTT
>JASJGV010000502.1:0-5201 GCA_033791325.1 Desulfobacterales bacterium
TGAGCCAAAATCCTATTTTTAAAATGACTTCTACCTATCTACCACAACTTGTTGGTTTGCGATTATCTACAACGCTCAATTTAATACGACGGGCAGCGGCGGGCCTTGCAGCACCTTATGAGCGAGTTTTGGCCGAGTTTAAAACAAATCTCCAAAGACCATCAAACATCCCAACTTGAGGTTCACGGATAGCTATGTATTGGTTTTCACTTTTATAGAGCGGAATGAGGAATGGGCATACAAAAATTACCCCTTAGGGAACGCTACACTTTCATCGATTTTTTGTATTATACTGGTCTCCTGGCTGTCCCCGTCCTTACTGCATGTTATGCCATTTCAAACGACTCTAAGGGCTGGTTGATCTTTTATATTATCCTGTGTATAGCGGCCGTGGCTGTTATCTACCGCTTCTACTGTTCCCACTGCCCCCACTATACCCGGGAAGGGCGAACCACCCGATGCATGTTTTTATGGGGTATACCCAAGTTTTTCAAGCCTCACCCCGGACCTCTAAGCTTCCTGGACAAGGCCCTGGCATTTATCGCATCGACTGTCGTATTTATTTTTCCCTTATACTGGCTCTTTCAACCAATTGGTCTGCTGACCATATTCGTTCTTTCTCTGGTTGTATTCATGTCGACGGTGCGAAGAAACGAATGCCGGCGCTGTATTTACTTTGAATGCCCCGTCAACAAAGCCCCTGAGGATATGAAATCTCATGACGATACTGCATAAAATCATCCAATTTATCACCATCGACATCTGGCATATAGAGACAAAAAATGCCTCCTGGGGAAGATCCTTTTTTCTCCGGCAGCTTCGGGTTATCATCCTTGCATTCCGGGGATTCAAAGAGGATAAGCTTCAACTGAGGGCTTCCGCTCTGACCCTCTATTCCTTACTGGCCATCGTCCCCGTACTGGCCATGATATTTGCCATTGCAAAGGGTTTTGGTTTTGACACACACTTGCAGGATCAACTCCTCACACGCTTCCCAGGGCAACAGGAGGTCCTGGTTGCATCCATCGGATTCGCCAAGAATCTGCTGGCGAAAACAAGGGGAGGGCTGATCGCGGGTATCGGCATCATCGTTCTCTACTGGGCCGTCATCAAGGTTCTGGGCCATATTGAAGAATCGTTCAATGACATCTGGAATATCTCTAAGGCTCGATCCCTGTGGCGGAAATTCAGTGATTACCTGACCATCATGCTCATCTGCCCGGTGCTGGTCATTCTTTCCAGTAGCGCCACTGTTTTCATCAAGACCCAGATCACGCTGATCGTGGACAGAATCGCCCTGCTTGGTTTTTTCAGCCCGCTGATCTATGTTTCCTTTAAATTGATCCCCTATGTGTTGATCTGGCTGCTCTTTACCTTCATCTACATGATGATGCCCAACACAAAGGTCAGGGTCAGCTCCGGACTGTTGGCCGGTATTGTGGCCGGAACCATCTACCAGGCACTTCAAATGGTTTACATCAACTTTCAGTTTCTGCTCTCGAAAAGCAATGCCATCTATGGAAGCTTTGCCGCCCTGCCTCTTTTTCTCATCTGGCTGCAGGCCAGCTGGTTGATTGTCCTTTTTGGCGCTGAAATTGCATTTGCCCACCAAAACAACGAAACCTTCGAGTTTGAACAGGCTACCCGGCAAATCAGTTTCTCTTTAAAAAAGCGGCTGGCTCTCCAGATTGCGCATCTTCTGGTGACTAATTTTGCCAAGGCTGAAAAACCATTTACCGCCCACCAGGTATCTGCTGCGATTGAAATCCCCTTGCGCCTGGTTCAGATGACCCTCCTTGACCTGGTGGCAGCAAAAATCGTCTCCGAAACCGATTCAGATACCGAAGAGGAACCTGCCTACCAGCCGGCTCTCGATATCAACCGCATAACCATCGGTTATGTAATGAACGCACTGGAACGTATCGGGGATGACCAATTACCAAGTCCCCATACCAGTGAAACAGACGCCATTACCCTGGCCATGGCAAAAATTGAAAAAGCCATCGAAAGCCACCCGGACAATCGATTACTTAAAGACATATAAAGGAGTTGTCTACATGAACGTTGTCAAAATCGGAGGTGGCTGTCTCAAGGGCATCAAGAATATCCAACGCATCATCACGTTGTTGGCTGAGCGTTGCCAGGGTGATTGCCTGGTGGTCTCTGCCCTCAATGGCATCACGGACACCCTCATCGCCGGTATGGGAAAAGCACTGACAGCAGAAGAAAACATCCCTAAAATCATCAACCACCTGGCATCTGTACACCTGAAGATTGCCGGAGACCTGATGCCGGTGGGCAACTGTTTTGAACATTTTAACAAAGATTTATATGCCGGGTTGAAAGATCTTGAGCGGCTTTTTTACGGTCTAAATTTCACCCGCGAGATTACACCGCGCATGCGTGACAGCATCTCCAGCTTCGGCGAACGATTCAGCGCGCAACTCCTGACGGCCTTGCTCTGCGCCAGGAAACTGAACGCCGTCACCTGCATGCCACACCAGATAGGTCTCGTGACAGACGGCAGATACGGGGATGCCACCGCTGACATGACCCTGGCTGTCGGAAATCTTAAAAAGCATATCGGTCCGGTTTTGAAGAAAAAAGGGATCGCCGTTGTTCCAGGGTTTTACGGTATCAGCGCCCAGGGAGAGATCACCACCTTCGGCCGCGGTGGCAGCGATTATTCGGCTGCCGTAATAGCGGCCGCTATAGGGGCGGAAACCCTCGAAGTCTGGAAAGACGTGGATGGCTTCATGAGTGCGGATCCGCGAATGGTTCCAGAGGCCGAGCTGATTCCCCGGCTTTCCTATGCCGAAGCAGCCGAGTTGTCCTATTTTGGCGCTAAAATTCTGCATCCCCGTACAGTGGAACCCGTCCGCAAAAAAAAGATTCCCATCGTCATCAAAAATACCCTTGCGCCGGACAACGCCGGAAGCCTCATCAACAGCAAAAGCCCCAGACACCGCACGGTCATCAAGAGCGTTGCCCACGACACAGACATCGGTATCCTGAAAGTACATGCCTCGGCCGTGGGGGCCCGACCCGGCATTCTAGCCCGGGTCGCCGGCCAGATTACCGAAAATGGTATCAATATCAAGTCGGTGGTGACGTCTCAAACCTGCATCAGCCTACTCTTTTCAAGAGAAGATGTCGAAAAGGCCAGACTGGCACTGAAAGAGTTGAAACCACGTCCCTACCGCAGAATAGAAAAGCTGGAACATGTGGCCCTGATCGGTATCGTGGGCGAAGGTCTTCTGAAAAAGAAAGGTGTTGCAGCCCGCTGTTTTACGGCAGTAGCGGGCTGCAATGTGAACGTGGAGATGATCTCTTTTGGCCCGTCCAAGGCAGCCCTCTACTTCCTGGTTAAAATGGAAGATCTTTCCCGGGCGATCACCGCCATCCACAGCACCTTTTTTTCTGATCCACGCTGTGAATTATAAAAAATGCATTCCCGTATTTTATTGTCAAAAAAGATCTGAGCACCAATAAATCGCCTTCTTTTTGACAAAGCCGATATGATCTGATAGGTTTAATTTTTATTTCCATCCTAACGGCTTCACAGCAAATAATGCATATATTGTAAATGGCTATGGTACCAGTAAACGGATTGATACCGATCAAGCCAGACCAACACATAACAAGGTGCTGTTTTCAAGACCCACGCACCGCTATTTAGAGGGAGGTAGGTAGAAATGAAACATAAAACGATGGTTCAATTACTTTCACTCTGTTTGGTTCTAATCTTCACCATTGTGGCCTTGCCTGGTTCCGCGCTAAGCAAAACACTGGTCTTTGGCCGCGGCGGAGACAGTGTCGGATTGGACCCTGCATATGAAACCGATGGCAACTCATTCATGGTCTGTGACAACCTCTTTGAAGCATTGGTCGCTTATGCAGATGAGAGTACAGCCCTCGAACCGGGCCTGGCCAAATCATGGGATATCTCAGCCGACGGAAAAACCTATACATTTCATCTGCAGAAAGGTGTCAAATTCCATGACGGTACAGCGTTTAACGCCAATGCAGTGGTATTTTCCATCGGCCGGATGATGAAAGAGCGGAATGTAAAATTCAATGGCATGGGTTGGGACATCCCGGCCCAGGAACGCCCACCTGAATACTGGGTATCCATGGAGATGGACGATACCATCGGTAGTATCGAAGCCGTCGATGACTACACGGTTGTTTTTACTCTTAAAAGGGTTGAAGCGCCGTTCCTGGCCAACATGGGCATGGATTTTGCCGATATGATCAGCCCCACCGCGTTTTTGAAAAACCCCAAGGAATTTTTACGTAACCCGGTAGGGACAGGCCCTTTCAAGTTTGCCCAATGGATCAAAGACGACCGCATTGTTCTGGAAAAAAATAAGGACTACTGGGACAAAGCCGGCGGCCCCTACCTCGACAAACTCATATTCCGATCGATTCCTGAAAACTCCGTTCGTTTTCTGGAACTGAAAACCGGAAACATCCATATCTGCCAGTTCCCCAATCCGGCCGATATTGACATGGCAAGAAAAGATCCCAACCTGATTCTTCCCACCCAGCCCGGCATGAATGTCGGGTATCTTTCCTTCAACCACACCAAGGAACCCTGGAAGAGCAACGTCAACCTGCGAAAGGCCATTGCCCACGGCATCAATCGCAAGGCCATCGTGGACAATATATATCAGGGCATGGGACAGGTTGCCAAACACCCGAGTCCCCCCACCATGTGGGGCTACAATAAATCGGTTCCGGGGTATGTCTATGATGTTGAAATGGCAAAAGAGTACCTGGCAAAAGCCGGCTACCCGGAAGGCAAGGGGCTTGGAGAAATTACCCTGTGGTCCATGCCGGTACCCCGACCCTACAACCCCGAAGGCCAGAAGATTGGCGTTGCCATGGCGGCCGATCTGAAAAAATTAGGCATCACCGCCAGGATCGTCAGCTATGACTGGGGAACCTATCTCAAAAGACAGCGTGAACAGCCCGAAGATATGGATCTGTTCCAACTGGGATGGACCGGTGACAATGGTGATCCGGACAATTTCCTGGCAGTACTGTTTGACGGTCTGGCCTCATCGGCCATCAGAACTCAATGGCATAACGAAACCTATCACGACCTGATGCTGAAGGGTAAACAAACCGTTGATCAGGCCAAGCGCACAAAAATTTATGAAGACGCGCTGCAGCTGATGTTCGATGAATGCCCGGTC
>JASJGV010000503.1:0-4163 GCA_033791325.1 Desulfobacterales bacterium
GATCTGGCAACCGAAGTCTGCAAAATCCGTAGCAGGGGAATCGAAATCATTCTTGTCTCCTCGGGGGCTATTGCAGCAGGGTTGAAAAAGGCAGGTCTATCCAAACGCCCAACATCACTTTCACAAATGCAGGCGTTGGCAGCCATGGGACAAAGCAACCTGATCATGGCTTATGAGGAGGCTTTTTCCAGACAGGGGGCCAAAGCCGCACAGATATTACTCACCAGAGATGATCTCACCCACCGGCGACGATATCTGAATGCCAGAAATACCCTGAGGACCTTGTTGTCCTGGAAGATCATCCCCATCATCAACGAAAACGATACCGTCGGCATCGACGAGATTAAATTCGGTGACAACGACAACCTCAGTGCCCTGGTGGTCAATCTGACGGAATCCCACCTGCTGGTGAACCTGACCAATATCGACGGTCTCTACGATAAAGACCCGAGATGTCACCCGGATGCACAGCTGATCCCCCTGGTAGAAAAGGTGGATCGGCGAATAACCAGGGCGGCCAACACCATACCCGGTTTTCTGGGAACCGGTGGCATGGCCAGCAAATTGATGGCGGCCAGAAATATTTCCCTGGGAGGTATCGCCAGCATTATTGCCAATGGCTCTAAACCGGATATTCTGAAAGATGTATTTTCCGGAAAATCATGCGGTACATTTTTTCTCCCTGAAGCCAGCGCATTGAACAGCCGCAAGCAGTGGATCGCCTTTACCAAAAAAACTAAAGGATCCATCGAAATCGATAAAGGTGCCGAAAACGCACTGACAAAAAATGGCAAGAGCCTTCTGCCCTCCGGTATCACCGCCGTTGAAGGTCGATTCAATATGGGTGATTCGGTGGTTATACAAGACAAAAACAGGCAAAAAATCGCCATTGGTATGGTCAATTACAGCTCAGGGGATCTACAGAAAATTATCGGTGCCCGAACCAGTGAGATTGAATCGATCCTCGGGTATCGCCATGATGATGAAATCGTTCATCGTGACAACCTGATTCTCGAATCCCGACTCGAAGGTTAACCGCAAAACTATCCCGTTTGACGCTTGATAAGAGCTCCGGTAGGTGACAGCAAACAGCCGTTCGCCTGTTTGAACCGCCATAGCGAGAACATTCCTCTCAACTTGCTGCGAGGTTCTTCAATTGTGAATGGGTTTAGAGCAAAGAGGGAGCCAGAAATTAGCTTTCCCATGTAAAACTGACTGATCTCTTGATAATACGCTCCTGTTCACAGGGATGCTCGGGGCAATTGGGTTGAGGCTTTATCTTGCCTGTGCTACACTTGCGCAGTTTTTCAGTCTGGAAATAACGTTAATACTGTTGTCATAAACCATACGCGCAAGGCAGATGCGATTGAGGAGATTTCTGGGATGAGTTTAACCGGTCTGATTATTCTGGCTGTCATCGGCGGGGTTGCGGTGACGATTCAGGGGCAGTTCATGGGCCTGCTGGATAAAAGCATGGGCACCCTGGAAAGCGTGTTCATAACCTATGCAAGTGGTGGGCTCCTGGTGGCCGTGGCCATGATCGCTTCTCGTGGGGGCAACCTGAGAGCTGTTCAAACAGTTCCGTGGTATACATTGAGCGCCGGCCTTATGGGCCTGATCATTGTCGGAACCATCAGCTACACGGTCCCCCGGCTGGGTCTGTCCAAAGCCTTTACCATTATTGTAGCCTCCCAGTTTCTGGTGGCGTCCATACTGGATCATTATGGTCTGCTGGGCGCTGCTGTACGCCCCATGGATTTATCCCGCCTGGTGGGTATGGCCCTCCTGGTTGTCGGCGTCTGGCTTAGTGTCAGATAAAGAGAGATTGAGGCATGGCTGTAAGCGATAAGCCATAAGCTGCTTTAAGCTTACTGCCTATTGCTTATTGCTATCCACTTAGTGCATAGCCAAGTCAAGGTGATGGGGTTTCCCGAGAACATTTTTAAAATATTCAAGCATGAGAACCGAGCTTAATTCATATCTGTCCATCTTTTCCACCTGTTCGTCCTTGAGCAGGTCAGTCACCCACCTGGAAGACAATGATTTGTCATCGGCATATCTTTCCCGAATCGACTTCAGATAAGACCGGTTCAACTGTTGCAGCTCTTCCATTTCCATTGCCTTGATTTTGGAAAAATACCTTGTCATAACCGCAACATCAGGAAGGGATGGATTCTCGGCAATCGATTTATAGGTCTGACCAAACCGCTGCAGGCCTTTGTATATATGATGTTTCTTTACCATGTTGATTTTATTCCAGCCGGCGTCGAGCCACTTGAATGCCCCACATTTAACCTGTCTCGTTTCTCCCTGGGTTTCGTAATAGACGATAATGGAAAAGGAATCATACATATACGAACGGATCCATCCCAGTCCGGTTTTGTTCAATCCCTTTTTGTCTGAATAAAGATAGGTCCAGTCGGTATCAGCCCCCAGCACAACCCCTTTTTTTCCGACGTTCGATACACCGGTTTGATTGCCCAGGGAAATCAGAACATTATTTCCATTATGTTTCATCAGAATAAGCGTTCGATCCAGTTCATAACGGTAATATGCCCCTGTATGGATATCCGGTGTATTTTCCATGATCTCCCGACCCTTAACAATGACGGGGCCATCCACACCATCTATATTATTCCATAATTTCGGTGGGTTGTTACTTTCAGACCAGTAGGAAAGCCGCACCGATGAGGGATTCATTAAAAACGAGGGCATTTCCGGATTGAAGGAAAGTTTCAGAATGTCAGTCAGGCCTTTATCCAGGGTGATTTCATTATAAGCCGAGGTGCCATCGAGCGCCCCATCGGCATAATAAAGCCTGCTGCCCTCCTTTGAAGCCACTATGAAATTGAAAAGCCCATCAATAATCTCCGGTTTAAATTCCTGATCACCATCAGGTCCGGTCAAAGCCAGAAGATGCTTAAACGCAGGATTCAGCGCCTCGGGGACCTTCTCTTCCATTAAATCGGTTTCTGGCCAGGCTGCGTGAGGAGCCCAAAGAAGCGCGATCAATAAAGTAAAGGTAACCCACAACCATTTCAATCTGTTTTCGATCATAATTTCCGACATATTTTTTCTGTACATAGGAACCATCACCACAAGGCTGAAAAAAAAGAGCCTCTCTCCTTAAGAGAAGCTCTGGGGTATTTGATATATAATTATAATTCCATAACGGCTATTGTCAATTGGTAAAGCTTTAAGTGATAAGCACCTTGATTTATTGTTATCATTATAAGTTCTCTCGGCCCGACCCCAGTCGCCAGAAATATATAACCAGGATCTTGGTATCAATTGTATATCACAACATGGCGGACCAATTATCCGACATAATTTGATACAATATCAGGGCTTTTCCACAGAAAGTGCAACCGCTTCTGTAACTAGGAATACCACCTTTTCACCCACCTTGCGCTGGCTCAAATCAATGTCATCGCGAACAGGAAGGGTTTTGACAATGCCGTCATTGAAGCGCACGGTGGCCGTGCGGTTGACCTGGTCGATGGCCGTCACTGTGGCGGTGACCTTTACGGCTTCGGCAACAACGCCGCCCGGCTGGGCACCTTTAGGCGCGAGCGCAACACCGGCAGCGTACGCGTCAGGCACAGATGCACCCTCTTTGTCGAGGTAAACAACCACTTCTTCGGTCAGGGTGGCCTTGACCAGATCACCCACGCTGATTTGATCGAAGTTAACCGCTTCCGGCGGCACCCTGACTGTCTCTTTGTCACCTTCTGGCAACAAAAGAGTCACCTTGCGGTTTTTTGTGTCTATGGCCGTGACCTTTGCGGTCACTTCTATACTGTTGACGATGACACCACCGGGCACGCCTTCCTGCACGACAGTGGCGGTGTTCACTTGGGCTGGGGGCGGAGGGGTTGTGGTTGCACAGGCCGCAAGCGTGAAAAGAACGGCAAAAATCAGTGCCAATGTATTGGTCGGACCAGCGGTACTTGTCAAATGGCTGAATGGTTTGTATTGCATGCGTCATTTCCTTTTTATGAAATATTTGGCCGGTTGTGATTATAATCGCATTTTGATGTAAAACCTTTTATAGTACGAGTGAAATAGCAATGTTCATGCCAATGGCTCATCAATTCCCAACTACTTGATTATTAAGGGTTTGTTAAATGGGGTGGTGTATCATAAAAAGAATAGGGTGAGAC
>JASJGV010000504.1:0-3274 GCA_033791325.1 Desulfobacterales bacterium
ATGGCCGTAGGCTGGGCCCGTGACGGGGCTGTACAGGAACAAATTGATGCCAATGTGGCTGACGCCGTAAAGCGAGCCCGGAGCCACTTACCGGAAGGCGAAGGGGTTACCCACTGCATAGAGTGCGAAGAGCCCATTCCGGAAGCCCGCCGGAGAGCCATTCCCGGCGTGCGCCTGTGCGTCAACTGTCAATCGGAATTGGAAAAACACCAAAAAGAGACCAGCGGGTATAATCGCCGCGGTAGCAAGGATAGCCAGTTAAGGTAAGGAATTTCGACCCGGAAAGAGCCTATCTACCAAAACAGACAAGTATTAAGTGACTAATGTGATCTAAAGTTCAGGAGTCGCTCCGCTCCGCCGATATAATCAAATCAGCAGGATACCTTAACTTTAGATCACTTCAAACTATAGCTCACTTTAGTCACTTGAATACTATTTCATCTATTTCACCCATTCGCTCTGACCTGGATAGCAGAACCAGGCAAAAAGGTAACAGACATGATCGAAGCCTTTCAATTTGACTTTATGCAGCATGCCCTGGCCGCTGGTCTCCTGGCCAGCATCATCTGCGGCATCATGGGGACGCTGGCCGTGGTCAACCGCCTTGTCTTTTTATCCGGCGGAATTGCCCATGCCGCCTATGGCGGCATAGGTCTGGCGCTTTTCTTTGGGTGGCCTTACCTGCTTGGGACCCTTGGCTTTTCTCTGGCGGCGGCCTTTTTGATGGCCGCCGTGACCCTGGGGGCCAAACACCGCGCGGATACGATCATCGGCGTGATCTGGGCGCTGGGCATGGCCATCGGCATTATCCTAATTGACCTGACGCCGGGCTACAATGTCGATCTGATAAGTTACCTTTTCGGCAGTATCCTGACGGTGCCGATAGCGGACCTTTATCTCATGCTGATTATGAGCATCCTGATAGCCTTGCTGGTTGCCTATTACTACCAAGACCTGCTGGCCCTGTCTTATGATGCAGAATTCGCCCGCATTCGCGGCGTACCGGTCAAAGCGCTTTACTTTGGAATGATCGCCCTGCTGGCGGTGACCGTTGTTCTGGTCATCCGGGTGGTTGGTTTGATCCTGGTCATCGCCCTGCTGACCATTCCACCGTTTATTGTTGAAAAATATGCCCGGTCCCTGGTGCAGATGATGGTGGGCGCCAGCCTGCTCGGCGCGGTTTTCACCGTTGCTGGCCTCTGGCTGTCCTATACCTATGATCTCACTTCCGGTGCCGCGATCATCCTGGTGGGAGGCATTGTTTTTTTAATTTCATTGCTGGTCGACAGGCTCGGACTCTTTTCGCGGGCAAACGCTAAAACGGCAGCTGAGTAAAGGATCACTATGTGTCAAAATTGTAATTATCAGGAAATGTTATCGTCTGCGAGCCTGGAGGCAACCCCGAATCGGCTGCGGGTTCTGGAAGTTGTCGGCAACAACAGCTACCCCCTGTCGGCCGGCGACATCTATAAAACCCTGGAACGCAGCAGTTCCATCAACCGGGTAACGGTTTACCGCATTCTTGACCGTCTGGTCGACCAGGGGGTGGTCGAGCGGCTCAGCACCGGCGGTCGGGCAGCCTACTACGGCCTGGCCCCCAATGAGCACCACCAGCCTCACCCCCATTTTTACTGTAAAAAATGCGGCCAGATGGATTGCCTGAACCCCGAGACCCTGAACATTGAAACCCTGGCGATGCAAAAAACATTTCCCGGTCGGATTGATAAAGTGGAAGTGCGGGTGGATGGAATCTGTAAGAATTGTCTGAATAGATAGTGTCAGATGTTATCACAACTTCTCAGAAGACTCCGTAAGTTTGTATATGTCGTATATACCACAATATTTTTATCCCTGTGATATGTAGAAGGCAGTTATCAGTTTTTTTGATGGATTAATTGGGCGTATCTGTAACGGTGGAACTGAAACCCACACGTTTTCGTGCGCATCGGTTTTCAGCATCACGTTAGGCGGACTCAGTTTTCTTTGGTGGTTTTATATTTCCATATAAGCGCATCTATTTTCCCTTCGGCATTCAACCCATCAAATGCCTTTTGAAATTTATCAATAATCCAATCTGATGTGTCTTTATGAAAAGCATAATACAGATCTCTTTCTCCGATTGTAAAAACCTTTTCGAAGTTCTCCCTATCAATGCCTCCTTGCATGGCATACAAGCTGAAGGTTTCCCAACTCATCACAACCATATCTACCCTGTCCGCCTGTATCATTTTAATACAATTGATATATGCCGTATTTCTTTCAAGTTGCTCTCTTTTAACCGCCAAATTGAGTAAATGGTTCTCCCCGACATCGTCAATTACGGTACCAAACGTATAATCATTAAGATCGGTTGCGGATTCAATCTTCAATCGCCGATTCTTTTTTGCAATTAATAACCATCTGTTTTTAATCGCTGGGCCTACCCATTTAAACAAATTTTCTCTTTCCGGTGTTCGGGTAGTTAAAAACAGAATTGTGTTTCTATTGTTTTGAGCCTCGCGATAGGCTCTTGCCCACGGATAGATCTTAATGCTTTCTCTGCCCTGGCTTGATCCAACATGCTTGAGCAATAATACCAGGAGATCAACAGAAACTCCTTGAACTTTCCCGCCTTCTTCGAATTGATATGGTAACCATCGCTCAGTAATAATGTTAAATTCTGGCAGGGGTTCACACGTAGCAATTTTTGCTGAAAAAGCCATAACTATTAAAAATGTAACGCTAAATCTAAAGATATTTTTCATAATTCATACCGCCGATTATGGGTATCCATTAGATACATTTAGCAGGGACATTGCAATGATCAACACGATACTATTATTTCATTTCAACCGGAAACTCCGGATTACGTGCTGATATAATTTTTTGATAAATCCCCTTTCTTTTTATACGGATTAACGCCGCATTGAATATATCTATAAGATTCTGCGAATCTGGATATTGCTTGGATACCATCAAGTGCAATGTGTCTTGTGACAAGGGCGTTTTGCAGGTAGAAAAGGTGTGAGATTCAGAAGGATAAATCGTCTTAATTAGATTCCATCCCACAAAATTGCTTAGCGGTAGCAAATCATATCTTTTGTAATGAATGAGTTCCAATGCTTTTTTTTCAGTCGGAACATAATTTACATCTAAAAGCTCCTTTTTAAATGTTTCTTCATAAAAATAACCGAGAACGCCTACTATTGAATATGGTTTTAATTCACCTAATTTCTTAAAAACTATCGGATTCTTATGTTTTCTATTATTATAAAAAAATACGGTAGTTGTTTCA
>JASJGV010000505.1:0-3490 GCA_033791325.1 Desulfobacterales bacterium
ATCCAGCAAGCCATGTATCCGCAATTCATCTGGATTATCCTGAAAGATACTGACCAGTTTATTTCTCTGAAACTTGAGCATTTAAAAATTCCTGTCTATCTATTTGGGTTAGAATTTCACTCTAACCCTTCATTATTATCAGCTCTTAGGTAAAGCAATGTTGAGCGATTAATCAAACATTCCAAATAAATTGAACGGTCAATTAAAGATCAAGACCTTCCACCAACGGACTCCCCGGTGCAAATGCCGCACAACTATTGTATAGTCGAATATTTTCCTTCACCATCGTCTTGAAAAAATCGGTTGATGGCTTGAATCCTTTGGGGGCCAAGGCCAGGGCGTCTTTTGTAAAAGCCAGAATGACGCCATGACAGGCCTCTTCAATCAGGAGCGGCAATTCCTGGTTTGTAGTAACCTCACCCGTAAGACCCCGAATGATTTTTTTCATACCTGCCCCGATACGCACACCCTTTATCTTCTCTAGAGCCGCCTCCATATGGATATCTTCATCTACACCAGAGCGGATGAATTTTCCTTGGGCATGTAGAATCTTAAGTTCAGGGAAACGTATTTGAATCCGAACGAAAGCTTCCGTAAGGGTGTCTTGAAGGGTGCATGTGGACACCAGGGTTTCATCATCGATTTGTTCAACACTTGTGGATCGATTTCGGGAATAGCACAGAATGGTGGTCATATGGAAATCCTTGTGTAGAAGCTATTTCAAGTGATGTTCGAGACTACAGATGTATCGGCTGCCCGAACCCTTTATGAGACTATGCTCATAATAGTCTAGTTGGCGCAAACTATCAAGTCGCAATAAGGGATTCTGTCTAATTAGACTCGCTCGCTAACCCCGCAGCCCTGATAAACAGGGATATTCGTCTCGATTTGTCTTCGACAAGTCGAGACGCTACGGGGAATACGCTCGCTGTTGCGGTTCTCGAATCCTTTATTCAGGAAGCGTTGTCTAAACACTCCATTCTGCAGGAAATGCCTGATTTGGCTTCTCTCCAAATTTTTCTTTGAGTTTTTTCAAGCCTGGTCTTGCATATTCCATATGACCTTCCTTCAAGGTCCGGCCATTAATAACTGCTTCCGAACGCAACCTGTGTCCCACGGTTCGCTCGATCTGTCTGCCCAGCCACAGCACGCGATCCACATCATAACCATGCTCGATACCCATTTCATCCACCTGAACCAGCATGTCTTCCAGACAGGTAAGACCCACATAACGCGGGTCATCATAATAGTACTCTCCGGTTCCAGGTACCGGGCGATCATCCATAAAATTGGCTGGCTGCCCCCCCATGCCCCCCAGGGTTCCTTCAAAGTGGGTGATGCCCGCCTGAAGTGTCGCCAGAATAGATGCCGATGCCACTCGCTTGGTTTCATGAAAATGGGCAATATGTAGATCTGTATTTGGTAATTCATCCAGAATCATGGAAAAATATCGGTCAACATCCGGTGCGGAAGCACTCCCGTCATGGTCGGCATGTTCGATATCGGAGGCGCCGATATCCAGCCAACGCTTGGTAAACTCGACAGCATCCCGCATGTCTGTGGCGCCGGCAATGGGACTGCCCCAGATAGTGCTGACGGTACCGCACATTTTAATCCCAGCATCCGTGCATTTCTTTATACAACGCTCGGCCTCGGCCCAGTAGGCGGGCAGGGTCGTACCCGAATTGGCAAAATGATGCTCTTCCTCGGTGGATACCATCATCAATATGCGGTCCGGTCCGATACCTTTATCCTTGAGTTCAATGGCCCGGTCGACAGATTTTTCACGGATGGTTACAGCCGTAATACAGATATCATCATAGTTAATGCCTTTCCGTTCGCAGCGCTTTTTGAATCGATCACTCCTGAGGTGGGTCAATATCTCTTCAGCATCGCTGAACTGGGGCATCAGATAGGGGTTTCCCAAGTTGGTAACTTCGATATTGCGGCAACCTGCAAAAATCAATTGCTCAGCATAATATATTTTTGCCTGGGTGGAAATGAATTTTTCCAAATGCTGAAAGCCATCTCGAATGGTGATGTCACCGATGGTGATTTTTTTTGGCATGCGGGGAAATATTTTCCAGTAATCATGTTCCGACATCTTTTACTCCTTTCTTGTTTCTGGTGAACCGTTTCTTTTTTTTAACACGAAAAAAGATTCTTAATAATCTGTTTCCGAACCACCATTTCGTTTGAGATGAAACCTTTTTTTTAATTTCGTGTTTCCAGATTTATCCCCAACGGATACTTCATGCGTGTTTTCGTGATTCAATTCATACCGTTAAACACCAATCAAGAATTGCTATTTGCCTTTATAAACCGGTTTGCGCTTCTCACGAAAGGCAGCCAGACCTTCCAGGCGGTCTTCCGTGGGAATTGTTATCCAATATGCATTCGATTCGATGGCCAGACCCGTGTGCAGGTCCGTTTCCAGACCGGCATTAATGGCGTATTTGGCTTGTTCGATGGCGATGGGTCCGGCCTCACAGATCGTCTCCGCCATTGTGATAGCTTCGTTCAGCAACTCTTCCGGTTGACAGGTTCGATTGACAAGCCCGATTCTCAAGGCCTCGGCAGCATCGATACGCTGTCCCATGAAAATCAGCTCTTTGGCCTTTCCTTTTCCAACCAGTCTTGGGAGTCTCTGCGTTCCACCAGCACCGGGTATAATGGCCAGACGTGTTTCCGTAAGCCCCATGGTCGCATTTGATGACGCGATACGAATATCAGTGGCAAGCGCCAGCTCTGTTCCACCTCCCAGGGCAACGCCATTGACAGCTGCAATAACCGGTTTGTTCAGTTCCTCGATGGCGGCAAACAGATTACGGATGGTGGTGATAAATTCTTTTACCTGAATCGGTGACAATGTCACCCGCTCCTTTAAATCTGCACCGGCACAAAAGGCCTTCTCTCCAGCACCGGTAATTATGACCACGCGGATGTCCGTATTGAAGCGCACAGCCTCAATCTGCGCTTTCAAAGCCTTCAGCATCGCAAAATTGAGCGAATTCATAATCTCCGGTCGATTCAGTGTGAGAATCAATATGCCGTCTCTTTCTTCTATCAATAACACGTCATTGTCCATGGGTACTCCTAATTTTTTAGCGTGATAGGCTGAAGACTATTAGGCTGTAGGCTGCTTACTGCTAATAGTCTACAGCCGAAACCCCTACAGTCTATTTTAACATCCTATATATCTTGAAATAACAATTCGTTGCACTTCTGAGGTACCTTCTCCAATTTCCAGGAGTTTCTGATCTCGATAAAATCTTTCCACATCATAGTCTTTCATGAGCCCATACCCGCCGTGAATCTGGACGGCATGATCGGCCACCCTGCCCATAACCTCCGAACAATACAGCTTGGCCATGGCAGCTTCCTTTTCAAATGATCTTTTATGATCTCTCAACCAGCAGGCTTTGTACAAAAGATTTCTGGCACACTCTATCTCCATGGCGCAGTCTGCCAGCTTGAAAGCAATGGCCTG
>JASJGV010000506.1:0-5680 GCA_033791325.1 Desulfobacterales bacterium
AAATTTGGCTCGTTTCTCTGCAAACCCGCCGCAATCAAGCACTACCTCTAAATGGCACAGCTTTTGCTTTGTCAGGAGGGAAAAGTAGGATTGCCAATTTTACTATTACATCACAATGGAGGTGCGTATGTCTTTTGGTTATATCGGGAAGCTACTAAGAGTCGATCTGGGCAAGGGCATTATTGCCGCTGAAGAGATACCTGAACAATGGATGCGGCTTTATCTAGGCGGTGCCGGAACTGCATCAAAATACCTGTTTGAGGAGGTCCCACCTGATACCGATCCATTAGGACCCGACAACAAACTTATTTTTATGTCCGGTCCCCTGACAGGAACCGCCTCCGCCAGTGCCAGCCGGTATTCTGTAGTGGCAAAGTCTCCGCTGACGGGCCTCTGGGGGCATGGCAACTCAGGGGGAAGCTTTGGCCCTGCATTAAAAAGATCAGGATATGACGGAATCATCATTGAAGGCCAATCGGACAAACCGGTTTTCCTCAATATCTCAGAGGGGAAGGCAGAACTTAGACCGGCAGATGATCTTTGGGGGAAAACCGTTCCCGAGACAGAAGAACTCCTGAAAAAACAGGCGCCCAGCAGGGTTACCATCGCCTCTATCGGTCCTGGCGGTGAGAATTTAGTCCGGTACGCCGCCATTATGAACAACAAGGACCGTGCGGTCGGGCGGACTGGCATGGGGGCGGTCATGGGATCGAAAAAATTAAAGGCAATTGTCTGCTCCGGTAAGGGCAAATTCGATCTTGCTGATCCGGAAAAGTTTAAAACTACTGCCAAACGCCAGATAGATCTTTTGGACGAATCCATGCTCAAGGTTGGGTTTGAGGCATTTGGAACCAACATGGTATCGGATATGGTCAATGCACGGGGCGGCTACCCGACGCTGAACTGGCAAAAGGGAGAGTTTGAAGAGATCGAGGAAGTCAATGGCATGGCCTTGACCGAAAAAGTTTTGGAGAAAGGGGTCTCTTGTTTTGCCTGTCCTATTGCCTGCGGCCGCGGCACAAAAATTAAAGATGGCAAATGGGCGGGTCACAAGGGTGAAGGGCCGGAGTATGAATCCGTGAATATGCTGGGTGCTTCCTGTGGCGTATCTGATTTAAATGCCATTACCATGGCCAATTACATGTGTAATGAATACGGGATCGATACCATTTCTGCCGGCTCCACCATTGCCTTTGCCCTGGAGTGTTATGAAAAAGGAATTCTGACCAAAGAAATGACCAATGGACAAGAACTCAAGTTTGGGGATTCCGACCTGGTGATTGATCTGGTCAAAAAGATTGCAAACAGGGAAGGGATCGGCGACCTGCTGGCTGAAGGTTCACGCATTGCCGCGCAGAAGCTGGGAAAAGGCTCCGATCATTTTGCTATGAATGTAAAAGGAATGGAGCTGCCGGCCTATGATCCCAGGGCGGCCAAGATCTGCGGGTTGGCGTATGTGACCGCCAACCGTGGTGGTGACCATATTACAGCTTTTATAGAAGGCCCGACTTTTATTGATTCACCATTTCTGCTGGTGGATGACAGCAAGATTGAGGATCCGTTCGTTGCAGATCCCAAAGAGACCAAGATCGTTGTAGATCTTGAAAACGCCCTCACAGCTTTTGACGCCATTGGTGCCTGCAAATTCATGGGGCTGCTTCTACCGGCATCCGACTATGTGGAACTGATCAATTATGCCCTGGGCTGGGATATGGATGTCGACGAATTTCGCCAGGCCGGAGAACGGATTTACAACCTGGTTCGTCTCTACAATCAAAAGGTAGGCATGGATCGATCCCATGATACCCTACCGCCCCGTCTAATGAAGGACCCGCTGCCGGATGGCCCGGCAAAAGGGATGGTGATTGATGAAGCAACCCTTGAGATGATGAAAGATGCTTATTACGAGTTCCGGAATTGGGACCTATCAACAGGAAATCCATCCAAGCAAAAACTTGAAGAACTCGGCCTTCAATAAAGGAGAAATCGTTATGAGTTATCTTGAAAAACCCTGGTTGAAAAGCTATAAACTGGGGCCTTATAAATTGGAACACAGTCTTAAGCCCTTCCCGGAAGAGCCCCTGTACAATGCCTTGGACCAGGCTGCCCGGAAATACAAAAAGAGAACAGCTATTCTCTTTCTGGATCGTAAGATCACCTATGCACAGCTTAAAAGCCATGCTGACCGTCTGGCTAATGCGCTGGTGAAGTTCGGTGTTGAAAAAGGTGATAAGGTGTGTGTGTTTCTGCCCAATTGTCCGGAAGCTGTCATTGCGGATTGGGGAATCATAAAGGCCGGGGCGGTGGTCATTCCCACAAGTATACTGAGGACAGATGACGGGCTGGTTCACGAAGCAGGTTCGGGTGAAGCCAAGGTGCTTATTTGTCGTGAGGATCAGCTGAGCCGTGTGCTGAATTTGAAAGACAAATGCAAATTCTCTTCTGTAATCGTCACCTCGCTGGAGGGTTATGATCGGGCAGAGGTTAAAGAGCCCTTGCAGGAAGGTGTTTATGAGTTCAGGCAGCTGCTCGATGACAATGATCCTGAACCGCCTGACATTGATATCGTACCCCGAGAAGACCTTTGCGAGCTTGCCTTTACCGGTGGCGCTACAGGCGTTCCCAAAGGGGTTATGATCACACATTTTAACCGGTTTGCCTGTATTCGTCAGGGGTTACCCTGGATGATGAAACCATTGTTAAAAGGGATTAAAGGCAAATCTTCGATTCTTTTATCAGTTCCCCTGTTCCATTCTTATGGTCGCTATATGTCTCAGTCAGCTGCATTTCTGGGGCTTAGGCTGATAGTGGTTCCGGATCCGAGAGATATTGACTACATTGTAGCGATCATCAAGGAATACCGGCCTTTTATGATTTGTGCCGTTCCCACACAGTTCATGCGTATTGCCCAGAAAAAGGTCGGCAGGCTCAATGCTATTCCCATGAGCGGTGCAGCCCCCCTGCCAAAAGATGTTGCGGATGCCATCAAGAAAGAACTGGGCAATCCTGTGTCTGAAGGGTATGGCCTTACAGAGACCTCACCTCTATGCCATTTTAACCTCTCCGGGTTTTCAAAAATAACCGGGTTCATGGCCAATGAAAAACCAGGCATTGGCGTACCGGCTCCGGATACAGAGTGCAAAATTATCGATCAGACGACAGGGGCGGAAGTTCCCTTTGGAGAACCCGGGGAGATCCTGGTAAGAGGCCCACAGATAATGAAGGGGTACTGGCCGGATGCAGGATCCGGCCTGAGTGAGGACGGCTGGCTTCATACCGGCGACATAGCCTATATGGACGATGACGGCTATTTCCACATGACGGATCGGACAAAGGACATGGTCAATGTGTCGGGCAACAAGGTCTATACTATCCAGGTGGACGAAGTGCTTTTCAAGCATCCGGCCGTACTCATGGCCGCATCGTTCGGGGTACCAGACCCGAATGCCCCCGGCAGTGAACGGGTGGCAGCGGTGATTAAATTGAATAAAGAGTATCCGGAACCAGTTAATGAAAATGATATTCGTGAGTACTGTCGCGAACATCTGGCACCGTATGCAGTCCCAAAGTATGTGGAATTCAGGGACAAGCTTCCCATGACAGTAACCGAAAAGCTGTTCAAAAAAGAATTACGCGATGAGTTTATAAAAAAAATAGCACAACAATAAAATAAAAGGAGAACAACATGACGACTTATCAGTATTGCACACCGGAATGGTTGGAAGAAAGCGCTAAGGTCTACCGATCAAATCCTGAAGCACAGCAAAAATTAAAAAAACTTACAGCCGATATGGTCTACCGCGTAAAGGCGGATCCCGCATTCGGCATTGACAGGGATATCCTGTTTTGTGCCTATTTTGATGCAGGTAAACTCAACAAGCTTGAACTGATATCAGAAGAAACAGCCAAAGCTGAAGCGGAATATATCATGACTGCAACTCCCACGACCTGGAAAAAGGTTTTAAAGAAGGAGAGAAAATTTCTCACCGATTTTATGCTGGGGAACATCAAGCTTGAAAAGGGAAGCAAAATCGGTGTGCTGGGTGTGGCCCCCCATGCCAATAATATTGTGGCCGCTCTGACGCCGTTTGACCTGGAATTCGGGGATGAGCTTGCAGATGACGAAAAAGAAAAATACAGATCCAACATGGAAATATTCAGAAAAGAGCTGGGTATATAAGCCTGGATATGTCCATCACTGTAAAAACATATCTGACCATACGGCAGGTCATGGATAACAGGACTGTATTTGAGGTCGCGCTTGATGACATTTCCATAAAGGGTCTGCTGGTTGAACTGGCATCAATGTTCGGTCCGGATTTCAGATCCATGGTGTTTGAAGAAAATTCCCGAAATATCGGTCCGCATGTCCGCGTTCTGGTAAACGGAAAACATTATGGGACACTGCCCGAACGGCTGGATACTATTTTAACATCCGGTGATGAAATCGGACTTTTTCCGCCCATTGCCGGCGGATGAAAAAACTTGGAGGTTTTTAATGAGCAACAACGGATTTGACTATGATTATATCATTATCGGTTCAGGGTTTGGCGGCAGTGTATCTGCATTAAGACTGGCTGAAAAAGGGTATAAGGTCGCTGTGCTTGAAAAGGGTAAACAATGGGAAAATAAAGATTTTCCAAAAACCAACTGGAATATTAGAAAGAATCTGTGGATGCCGTTTATTGGTTGTTTTGGATACCAGATGCTCACCCAATTAAAACATGTGCTGATTTTCCATGGGGGCGGTGTGGGCGGAGGAAGCCTTGTCTATGCCAACCAATTGCTTATACCACCGGATGAGGTTTTTGACAGACCTGAATGGGGGCTATCAAATTGTAAAGACCAGCTAATGCCCCATTACGAAGAGGCTAAAAAGATGCTGGGTGCAAACCCCAGTCCCCAGGTCGGCGTCGCAGACAAATGTCTTCGTGAGGTTGGCAAAGAGATTACCGGGAAAGATACCTTTCATAAAAATGACGTGGGTATCTTTTTCGGTACACCGGAAGTAAAAGTGCCTGATCCATATTTTAACGGGGAAGGACCTGAGAGAATTGGATGTAATTTCTGCGGCTCCTGCATGGTCGGGTGTCCCAATGGTGGTAAAAATACCCTTGACAAGAATTATCTTTACCTGGCCCAAAAAAAAGGGGCAAAGATAATCCCTGAAACAGAAGTCACGGGTGTCCGGCCAGGCAATGATGGATATGACCTGTTTACGCAAAAATCCACCACTCTTTTTAAACATAAAAAAACGCTCCGGACCCGGGGTGTGATATTCAGCGGTGGTGTAATGGGATCGGTCAAACTCTTATTGCAATGCAAACAACAAGGTTTGCTTCCAAAGATCTCCGACCAGCTTGGTAATTTTGTAAGAACCAATTCAGAGGCGATTCTCGGGGTTCAATCCCATGATAAAAAAACCGACTGGAATGACCAGATTGCCATTACTTCAGGTATTTATCCGGATGATACCACGCATATTGAGATGGTACGATACAATAAAGGTTCGGATTTCCTGCTGAACCTGCTTACACTGATGACAGGCGGCGGCGGTAAGATCCCCCGAATAATTCGATTTATGTGCAACATCCTTCGTCATCCTGTCCGCTTCATCAAATTGTTGTGGCCCTTTGGCATGGCTGAATCAACCAGTATCGTCCTGGTTATGCAGACCGAT
>JASJGV010000507.1:0-3520 GCA_033791325.1 Desulfobacterales bacterium
ATGGGTGGTGGTTCCCAGAATCATCGGCAAAAAACCAGTTCGACTGGCAGCGGTCTAATTTTAACATGCTCACCACCACCGATCGTTTGGGAAAGGAATTCGGGACACCCAATCTTAAAGGGATCTGCTGCCGTATTCGTAAAACAATGAACGCTAAATGACCAAGGCAAAATCATTCATTCTCCAGCATTAAAACAATTTAACACTTTACGAAATTCAGTATTCTGACTTCTGTCTCTTGAATTCTACAATACGGTTATTTATAAAGCGAATTTCCGAAGACCGCCTATGCAAGCTATCAGCTATATATCGCGCAAAGCGCAAATTACGTCCGCAGGACAAATATCGCCCGCAGGGCTAATAACAGGCAAGAACTACCACTGCACATGAAAGGGGCATATCATGACCGACGATCTCTTGGGAAAAGCCAAAAAGTACCGATGGTACATTTTCTGGATACTCGCTCTTGGGTATGTTCTGGTCTATTTCCATCGGCTCTGCCCGGCTGTCGTCGCGGTTGAAATGATGAAAGACCTCAATACCACCGGGGCCCTGACCGGATTTCTGGGTGCTGCCTATTTCTACCCCTACGCGGCCATGCAATTGCCGGCCGGTCTCCTATCGGACTCCTGGGGCCCCCGGAACACCATCACCCTCTTTTTTATCATCGCTTTTATTGGATCCGTCATTCTCGGCCTGGCGCCATCCGTCTCCCTGGCTATTGTGGGACGGACTTTGGTGGGCCTTGGTGTCGCCATGCTTTTTGTGCCCACGATGAAGATTCTGGCAGAATGGTTTCATGTCAAAGAATTTGCCACCATGACCGGTATTCTCATGGCACTGGGGGGAGTGGGCTCTCTGTTTGCTGCCACACCACTGGTCTGGGTCAGCAGCTGGATAGGTTGGCGACAGTCATTCATACTGGTGGGTTTCATTACTGTTGTCCTGGCCATACTCGTTTATTTGATTGTCCGGGATCGGCCGGCAATTATGGGCTGGCCCTCACCGGCCGGCACACCCAAGACACCGCCAAAACCCATTCCACTCATGGCGGGTGTCAAAAAAGTACTCACAACCCCATTTTTCTGGCCCGTGGCTGTTTGGTTTTTCTTCGATTGCGCCATATTTTTCTCATACGGTGGACTTTGGGGCGGCCCCTATCTCATGCAGGTGTATGGCTATAGTAAAACCCAATCAGGGCATATTCTCTCCATGCTGGCCATCGGCATGATCGTCGGCAGCCCCCTGTTGAGCTATTTTTCAAATACGGTGGTCAGATCAAGAAAAGTTGCCGTAATCATGTCCAGTGTCATTGTTTTCTGTCTTATGGTGCCGCTGGCCTTTTTTACAGCGGAAATCCCCCTCATGGGGCACTATATCATCTGTCTGGGGCTGGGAATGTTTTCCAGTGCCATCGTCGTTATCGGATTCACCACCAACAAGGAGCTTTTTCCCGTCCAGATGGCCGGTACTGCCACCGGCATGATTAACCTCTTCCCTTTTTTAGGCGGTGCGGTGTTTCAACCGATTCTGGGTTATGTTCTGGAAAAACAGGGCAGAATAGAAAATGCATTTACATTGGAAGGCTATCAGCAGGCATTTCTGATTCTGTTTGCATGTAGTGTCATTGCTCTAATCGCCAGTTTTTTCTTCAAAGAAACATTGGAGCGGCAATAGGCTGGGAAGCCAGGATACTGGGAGGCTGTGATGCTGCTAAGGGTTAAATATTCCTTTATTTAGCCGCAGACACGCGCAGACAATCTTCGACCGACCTGGCCGAAGATCATTCTCAACGCCCTGCGGGCGTATGTTTCGTCAATTTTACCAAACGCTATTCCCTATCTCACTTTATTAAAGAATCTCGCAGCAAGCTACGAGGGATGTTCTGACGTTCGGCGATGCTTCGCATCGACCGTAAGGAATTCTGCCCAATTTGGATTCGCTCGCTTTTTCGGTTCAAAATCAAATTGACCGAATTTTATAATCGTTAAGGTATGTGAAATTGAAATAGAGAATGAAAATAAGGATATGAGTAAATTCTATTTCGCTTTAGCGATGATTGGTTATCTTCGATCAGGTCGATCGAAGATAAAAATAAAATGTCTGCGTTCATCTGCGTGTGTCTGCGGTTAAATATATATTAGCCGATGCCGAATCCCTAAAGCCAGTTCTTCATTATATCCTATCATTCATAACTTGAAATCTTCTCAATATAGTTTATATTAATAGAATTGTTGAAAATATTATGTTTGCATTATGAAAAGCAGCAATTCTGCGTATGATAAATTCGTTTTACGAATTTGGGAGGAACCTGATGAAACTGAAACAAATTACTATTTCCATCGAAAATGAACCCGGACGACTACTGGAAGTGACGGAAGCGCTCGGCAATGCCGGAATCAACCTCAGGGCGCTCAACCTGGTGGACACCGGTGCCTTTGGGCAGCTACGACTGCTTGTCTCCGATGTCAGAAAAGCCCGTCGTATCCTGATGGGTATGCAAGCGGCAGCCCATGTCGAGGAAGTGGTTGCCGCAGAGATCGCAGACAAATCCGGGAGCCTGGCAGCTATTCTAAAACCGCTCAAGGCGGCAAACATCAATGTTGTTTTTATGTACGCTTTCATCGGTCTGTCATCCGACCAGGCCGTCATGATCTTTAAGTTCAGCAACAACGACAAAGCAGTAGAACTCCTTCAAAATATCGGTGTTCGCATTTTGGACGCTGACGCATTCGGTATTTTGGAGTCGGGGAATAACGGAAAGCAATAAGCTGTAAGCTATAAGCTGCTATAAAGCTATGAGGCTGGGAGGCTGCTATACGCTATCAGCTATGAGCTTCCAACAGCTTCCCAGCCTTATAACATCCTAGCGTCCCAGCATTCTCAGGGTTTGAGGTTTGGAGGGGCTGAGTGGAACTGAAAGCTCTCAGCGGAAAACACCTAATAGCCTACAGCCTAACAGTCTAATAGTCTAATAGCCTAAATTCGGTTTTAAAGGTAAAAATTTGAACAACCAATCATTTCATAACTCCCACGGTCTGGAGAATGCCGGTCAATTGGAAGCCTGCGATATACCCCAGGATCGGTATCGTGTTTTTATTCAGGATGTTGCCGACGCCTTTTTTGAAACGACCATCCAAGGGGATTTTGTCTTCTTCAACGATGCCCTGTGCCGGATATTCGGGTATCCCAGAGAAGAGATCATACATAAGAATTTCAGACACTTTATGGACAGTGTCAATGCCAAATATGCTTTCAACAGCTTCAAAAACATGTTCGACACGGGAAAAGGCGTCAACAACATCCTGTGGGAAATTTATAGAAAAGATGGTGATACCCGAATACTCGAAATCAATGCCAACCTCCTTGAAGATACAAACGGGAAAAAGGTAGGGTTTCAGGGAATCGCCAGGGATATTACGGACAAAGTCAGGGCAGAACAGGCCCTGAAAGCCTCGGAAAAACAAACCCAGGAACAATATACCGCCAGCCGCAGGGCTGAACAACGCTATCGGTCCTT
>JASJGV010000508.1:0-10420 GCA_033791325.1 Desulfobacterales bacterium
GGGAAGGATGGAAAGTCCTCGGTCGTTTTCATTCAATCCAGGGAAAACCTTGTGTCCGGCTAGGACATTACTCGTAAAATTGCCGTGGGAAAGAAGTACCCCCTTGGGGTTGCCTGTGGTGCCTGATGTATAAATCAATACGGCAATATCTTCGGGTTTGGGGCGTATGGAAGAGACCGGGTTGGCAGCACCTATTTTTTCCAGGCCGGACATGGTGTTTTCTCATTCACCTTCTATCAGATAGATATTTCCAAGGCCCGGTAGTTCACCACGCATTGCTTCTATCTGGTCATATATTTCCTGGGTGGCAACTAGCAGCAGTTTGACACCACCATCATTGATGATATGTTTCCAGATTTTAACGAGTTCTTTTTCATACATGGGGATGTAACGTCCACCGAGGCCGAATGTGGCATAGGCGGTGATCGCCCATTCCGTTCGGTTGTTTGCAATTATACCGACGGCATCGCCCTTTGCTATACCTGCCTGGCTCAGACCGCCACGAAGGTTGTCAATTCGTTCTCCGACTTCGCGGTAGGTCACCCACTCGTATTCCCCCTCTTTATTCTTGGTTCCGAACATGGCATTGCCAGGATACTTCTCAAGACTGTTTTCTATCAATTCAACTAAGTTGTCTGGCTTTTCAAAGATATGCATGTTTTCCTCCTTCAGTTAACTAAAGAGTCATCTTAAAAAAAGAAAGTTAGCCCACCGGGCGCTAAACTTCGTTAATGGGTGTTAAATCTCGCAGGCTTGCAGAAATTCTTTTATTGGTGGATGGTCTCCGGCTTTCTGACTGCGATATAGATAGTGTAAAATATTACCGGGGCCAACAACCAACACCCCGCCCTGCTGCAACGGTGGGCCTTGAATGCCCTTTTGCAAATAACCGGTGCCAAGCGCACGGATACCTGCTTTCAGCGGGCTGAATCCTATTAAAGAAGTAAGGCCTTTCTTAAAACCGAGGATATTATGCGTTTTAAGAGAAGGATCGGTGAAAAGTGGACCTTTGTATCGGGTAGCTTCCTTGAACGGCTGGATAAATTCTTCCGGTCCGTTGCCTATAACAATCACTTGCGTGTTCCTACGCTCAAAATTCTTCATGTTTTTATTTAGATCGGCAACCTGCCGACGGCTGATCATTCAACCAAAATGGCGGATAAATACCAGGACTACTCTTTTATCTTTCCACAATGCAGACAGTTTTTTCTGGTTTCCTGTTTCATCCGATACTTTTTGCCGACCTAATTTTTGTAATGTTTGAGCATCCATATTTACTAATCGGTCCTTTTGCAGGAAGGCTCGTATGACCAATCCCCCCAGACTTTTTCAATGATCTGCATTATGAGGGGTGTTACAACTTGATCTGCCACTTTGCCGTATAACAGGTCTAAATGATTGGCCCCCTCGATGATAAAATCAATGTGCTGACTCCGATCCGATGTGATTTGCACATTTTTCAAATCCCTGGAAGACCCGAGGTGGTAGGTCTTTTTAATCCGGTGGGGATACAGGTCGTGATGGTGGTTGATCTTGGTTGACGCGAGGCTGTCCCGAGTTCCCCAGAAGTGGAATACGGGGATGTTGTCAGGGAACCACCTGACGCTGGTCGCGTAATTCAACCGGCTACCGTCCATCCGCTTGAATCCCTCGCCGCTGTATATCGCTTTTAGACATTGAAAGCCGAGTCCGAGCGGGATCGATTCCATGGCTACTTTCAGATAGCGTTCTATAAAATATTTGTCTTTTTTATGATTTTCCGGGGAGATAAAAAAGTTTAAATCCCCGATATTTTGATTCAAAATGAATCTGGTGAACTGCCTGAAACCCGGGACCTCGGTGATAGCTTTTGAAATTTCGTCCACCGGCACATGCCGGAACTGAAACATTCTGGACACGTGATTCAGCCAGAGGGCAGTGGGGAAAAGTATGTGGGATTTTTTCTGAAATACCTTCGGCGACGCCAGCGATATGATGCCGCGAACCATTTTCAAATTTTCCTCGGCCTCTTCCAGTTTCGGTAACACCTCGTCGAGAATGACTTTCTGTTCAGTTTCAAGTACGTCGATCTCATCGAAATGGCGGCGTAAAGACCAGTTGAGCACCATGTTCTCTGCGACAAGGCCTCCCATGCTGTGCCCGACTAAAATTACGGGTTTACCGCGACTGCGCGAATAGATGAAGCGGGTGACCGTTGGCAGGTCATAATCACTCATGGAGTCAACAGTGTACAAAGGATCAAACCGCCCCTTGTTGACGCCTACCCCCCTGGGGTCGAAAAGATAACCCCAAAATCCCCTGTCCGCCATTTCCTTGGCCGTCGAATAGCGATTGTTGATGTTGAAGCAGTTGCTATTGTTGGCGAATCCGGGAATCAGCACCACCGCTGGCTGATTGTCACCGGCTGTGACCGCCTCCATGCTTACTATGCGACGGAAAGCAATCTCTTTGCCTTCGTCAGTAAAGTCCCGGTAATAAACGGTTTCATAGTCACCGCGGCCGTTTTGTTCTTTTTCTTCGATATCGCTTTCAAAGTATATGGGTACCGGATCCACCGGCTGGGCCTCTTTTAGAATCCGGCGCCGCCGTGCCATTTCCAGGATGGGTGTCAGAAATCTTTTGGGGAGACCGAAGCGTTCGACACAAAGATAGGCCAAGTCCGATTCGGAGAGGAGAATAACCTTTTCGGTCAACCTGAAGCGCTTGTTTCCCAGTTCGTCGACAATCACCAGCTTGATATCGTCTCTGGAAATCTGCGTCCTGGTAGTGTTAAGAAATACGTGATAGAGCGCCAGTGCCAGTTTGCCTATGGCCTCATTCCTGATTTCCTTCTGGGTAACAATCAACTCCTTGGACACCGGAAGGCCCAGGCTGATTTGCCCGCGGTATATCATGCTGTACGCATTATAAGTGCCGTTTATGAGGCGTGCCGGCACATCATTCACCGCAAAGCGCACCGCGGTACTGCCGAAGTCCCGCAGTTTTTTGATGATCATCTTTTGCTTAACTCCTTTAAGGCCAAAGCCCTTACCCTTGCGATGTCTTCATCACTGAAAAAACCCTCCACGCCGGAAACCGCAGCCAACTTCATCCCATGCTTCAAGCCCAGGCGGTAGATCTCTCTAACCTTGTCCCACTGCGGCGGGCCACCTGTGTTGAAAACTTCAAACTGTCCCTCCAGAGCCAGAATAATGGTTTCAGCCAAACCTGCGTATGCGATCTTGGCTGGAAGGCCGATATCCGCCATTTCCACGTTTTCTCCCGGCAACCGGATTTCCCCACTCCGGATGACCACAACATCCGGCCGCTTGGCAGTGTCCTCCTTGGAGAAAATCATCGGCAGCGTGATATCGGCGATCACACAACCCGGCTTAACCTGCATAATATCGAGCACATGCCTGGCACCGGAGCTGGCCGCCACCACCACGTCCATTTTATCCAGATGCGTATCAGAACGCGTCAAAACATGAAGTTTTACTTTTGGCACCACTTTTTGGATCGACTCCTGGAGGGCCAGCAGTTTGGCGATATTCCGTCCCACTAAAAAGACTTCTTCAAAGGCGGTGGCAAGCAAGTGTGAGCAGATTTTTCCCACACCGCCTGTTGCACCGATCACCATGGCTTTGGTGTTCAGTAATTTACCGTCTTTCTGTTTGCAAAGTCCCATCTGCCGGACCACCTCGGCAACCGCCCATAGCGTCGCCGATGCTGTGTAACTGTTGCCGGTTGTGATCGGCAGCACTGCATGTTTTGCGACTTCCTGGCCGGTGTCCTGCATGGCTTTGGGGAGTAACCCGAGCCCCATAATCTGGGCGCCCAGCTTTTTGGCTATTTTGGCGGCTTCCAATATCCGTTTGGTCGTGAATTCAGGTGGATGGGATTGCATCTGTTCCGGTGTTTCACCCAGGGCGATGAGCCAGCCTTCAGCTTCCACGCCGGTTTTGGATTCGATGCCGGATACTTTTGAATAAACAAAGGGTGGACTGTAAGCCATCACCTTTTCCACCGTATTCATCATGCTCGGTGCCATGTCGGAAACGACTTCGATGGGTTTGAGTTTTTTTAAAAATTCCTGGGTGGGTGGGTGGACAACGAAAGCGAACCGATTGACTCGCCGGGGTTTACCGGAGGGATAAACGATTCGGGGCGGCATCTTCAAATCGCTGATAACTTCAAGCAGATCGTCTTCGCCGCCCTGGTCTTGGTCAATGTCCAGGGCTGCGAACAGCAAAGCCTCGAGTACACTGACACCCACCACCTTTTCCAATATTTTGGGCGTGGTGTCGATGATTACCTCAACACCCTTATCCTTCAAATAAGTGACGCGATCGTCGTAAACCGATGAACTGATCACGATTTTGTTTTCTAAATCCTCGATGGTGTAGTGATCCAGATACTTGTGGAAATGGTAATGGGGTACCACCAGAATTTGTGCTTCCCGCACGGATTTGCGCATCAAATTGTCGGCGAGTGAACGAACCGGTGCGGCGTTTGTGACAAATCGTTTGCCGGGGATCCAGTGCATGACATCACGGATACGACCGGCATACAATTCCAGATCCTTGATTGTGTAGATGAATTTGGGGACGCTGCTTTCCAAAAGCAAATCTGCGAAGACCAGGTTTTCCGTATATTCGGCTATAACCCGTGCAATGGAATGGCTCACGACACCCGAGAAAAAAAAGACCCTTGCATTGGTGAAATAATTGTTTCCGTATTTGAATTGGATATGCCGCAGGGACCACTCGTGTCCCACCGAACGCAGGGTATCCCCCGTGGTCACCGGCGTATGCATTTGGGCACCCAGTTTCAGCAGCTTTTGAATCTCCTTATTCAGCGTTGCCTTGGGTTTGCCGGTATAGGCGAACTTGACGCTGCCCAATCCGATTGCATCGGCTTTTTTATTCCACCGCAACAGCAGGTCCGACGCCTCCTCAAAGTCACCATCCGTTCCAAAGCGCCGAATATGAAATTTTTGACCGAGAAACTCGGTTTCGAAATCAAAGTTATCCCGGCTGGCGTCCAAGCTGATTTGGATGATCTGTTTCAAGGTGATCGCTCCTTATTCATTACAACATTTTGAGATAGGTTGTACTCTGGTTTTGCCGGGGTCATCTATTTGCCGCGGCCTTCTTCCTCGCTTCCAGGGCAAGCTCCTTCACCCTGGCAATATCTTCGTCTGTAAAGACACCGTTCACACCGGAAATGGCGGCCAGCTTCATGCCGTGCTTGATGCCGAGTTTGTAAATCTCTTTCACTTTTTCCCACTCGATATCCCTGCCGATGGTAAACACCTCAAAGCGGCCTTCCAACGCCAGCACGATTGTTTCGGCAAGACAGGCATAAGCCACTTTGTGGGGCAGGCCGATACTTTTCATTTCAGGGTTGCCCGGCAGTTCGATCTCACCCGATTCGATAACCAATACGTCCGGTCGTTTGGCCACATCTTCCGGAGACAGATCCAGGGGACGAGCCACATCCGTGATAACACACCCCGGTTTGACTTTCGTGATGTCGAGAATTTTTTTACCGGCGCCGGAGGTAGCGGTGACGATTACGTCCATGTTTTCCAGGAACCTGTCGGGCCGGGTGGTTACCTTGATTTTTACCTGTGGATCTTCTTTTTGAATCGCTTCTCTCAATGCCAGCAATTTGGCCATATTGCGGCCCCCCATAACGACTTCGTCAAACGCCTTGGCCAACAGGCGGCAGCAGACGGAACCGATGGCGCCGGTCGCCCCGAGCACCATGGTTTTTCCCTTGATTCGCTTTCCCTTTTTTATTTCGATCAGACCCATGCGGCGAACCGCTTCTGCACCCGCCCACAGGGCCCCGGAAGCGCTGTAACTGTTTCCTGTCGTAATCGGAATATCCGCCTTTTTGGCCACCGTAATACCAGCGTCACCGACAACCTTGGTAAAGGCGCCCAGTCCCATTATCTGCGCCCCCATCCGCTTGGCCATCCGGGCAGCCTGGAGCAGTCGGGTATAGGTGAATTCAGGGCTGTGTGCCAGCATTTGTTTGGGGGTCCCGCCTACCGTAATGAGCCATCCCTCGGCTTCGGCGCCTGTTGGCGACTTGATGCCGGTCACCCGCGAGTAAATCCAGGGCGGCGCGTAGGCGATCACCTTTTCAACGGCATCCAGAAACGCAGGGGGTGTAAAGCTTGACAGGATATCGACCGCTTTATCCTTTTTCAAAAATTCTTTTGACAAGGGATGAATAACAAAGGCAAAACGGTTGACTCGTTTGGGTCTGCCGGAGGGATAAACAACCCGCGGGTCCATTTTCTGTTCGCTGATGATTTCAAGCAGGTCGTCGGGTTGGATCTGATCACGTTTTTTGCCGAGTGCCGCGATAATCAGTGCTTCGAGAACATTTGGAGCAACAACCCGTTGTAGGATTTTCGGTGTCGTGTCGATAATGACATCGACTCCCCGCTCTTTAAAAAACGCCACGCGTTCGTCATAGGCCGTCGATGTAATGATCGTTTTACCGCCCAATTCTTCCAGACCCGCATTTTTGAGATATCCGTCGAAATTGTAATAGGGTGCAACAATAATGTTCGCTTTCTGCATCGCCTTGCGTAGAATATAATCATTCCAAGTCTTGAGTGGCATAACCGAGGTCGTGAGCCGTTTGCTCGGCACCCACTGCAACACTTCGTGGGCTCCGTGAGCATAGGATTCGAGATCTTTCAGTGAATTGACAAATTTAGGAATTCCGTTTTCAAGTACCGGATCAGCAAAAGACAGATTATCCGTGAATTCGGAAATCACCTTGGCAATGCGATAGTTGCTCATACCGGAGAGAAACAACACCCGGGCGTTGTCAAAATAGTTGCCGAACTTGTACTCGATATATCGAAGCGCCCATTCGAACGAGACATCGCGCAGGGCGCTTCCGATGGTCACGGGGGTCTGGATCTGCGCACCCAGTTCACGCAGTTTGTGATGGTATTTTTTTGTCAGATATCTGGGTCCGAAACCATAGGGGAACGTGACGTTGCCGAGACCAATGGCTTCAGCATCCTTATCCCATTTCAAGAGCAGCTCGGCCGCTTTTTCCATATTCCCGTCAGTGCCAAACCGTTTGATGATGAAATCCTGCCCCAGGAACTCGGTCTCAAATTGATAATCCTTCTCACTCGACCCCAGACTGATGCTGATTACCTGTTTCACGGCGACCTCCTGCGATGCCTGCGACATCATTACAATGTTTCACTCTACACACCCTGTGTGGTGAATGGGATTTTCATGTTTCACCGGCAACCTCGATGGCGCTTACCGGACAGATATCCATGGCCTCGACACAAAGGCGTTCTTCTTTTTCAGTGCAGGGTTGTTTGTAGACGTAGTCACACCCCTGTTCATGATTGAATTGGAAATTGTCCGGTGCAATTTCAGAACAGATGGCGCAGCCAATACAAGCATCGTTTACAAAGTACTTTCCGGAGACTTTTGTTTTAACTTTTTCCACTCTGCACGGCAAAATATGTGTTTTGTTGCGATTCGGAGAGAACAGTTGTGGTTTATAAAGCTACTTGGAGATAAAATAATATTGTGAATAAAACAACCCCGGATTGGATGCACAGGCAAAATTACTTGACCGAAACAGAGAGCGCATTCCCCGTGGCTTGCTGCGAGATTCTTCAATCAGTCCAAGATCAGGACTGGATCCGTCGCGGTGGGTAAACATTCGACGTAAACCCCAGCTATGGGGTAAAGGCTCCCCGCGCACGGGTTCGATCGGCATTTCTGCTGAAATCAAAGGCGGTGCAGGGAGCCTTCCACGTGAATGAGGTCAGGCGTTCAGAGCTGCGGGTGCTGTCTTAACCAGGCGGTTACGCTTATTATATTGCTGTGCCAGGATTTTCATTTCCCTTTTGTGTTCTAACTTCATTTTTTCATGCGTTTGCGCGTGCAGTTTTTGCAGATCGTCGATCTTTTTAGCAAGCTTTCTCACATCTGCGTTAAGCTTTACAACCTGCTGTTTATTAGGAAAGTTCATCATTTCCAGAATAGTGTCCATTCTTTTGTCGATCTGTTTTGCTATCCACTTTTTGTGACCGTCAACCCGTGTTTTAATCGCCTCTTTCTTCAAAAGGGGCCTGTTTTTACCATTTGTTTTCGCTTTTTTCGCGGTCGGTAGTGATGATATAATCGATTTGGTGACATCGTTGCCTGTTTTTGCAAGAATAACCCTGATCTTCTCTTTTTCTTTGATCAATTTGGATAGTTGATCCTTGGTCACGTACTGTTTGTTAACGGTGTCGTAAAGTCTGCCGTTGGCGTATTTTTTCAATGTGAGCATGACAATCTTCTCCTTGTTGCTAAAAACCACCCGGTTAAACCGCTATCTCTTTACCCAGGGTGTCTATTTTTGTGTTCAGATCCTTCAGCCTGTCCGTCAGCAGATTGATATCTTTGCTGGTTGGCAAATTGAATTGCTTCGACAGGGACTTAATCCGGTTTTCTATTTTCTTTTGGAACTTCTTTTTAACGGGCAGGTTGTCCAGCACTTTTTTCCCGTTATCTACCATATCGTCCAATATAATCCGGGCGTCCTTTTCGATCCCTTTCATTATCGATATCCCGTCTTCAAGCAGATCCTCAGCGAAGTCTCTACCGTCAGTCACCACGCTGTCGAAGGTTTTGCTGGGATTTTTCTTGGCTTTCTTATAAAGTTTCCTGCTGTCGGCGACAACGTCATTGACCTTCTTTTTGGCGTCTTTTTTCAGATCGCCGACAAATCTCCGGCCGTCATCGACAAGGTTGTCCAGGGTTTTGCGGGGATCTTCCCTGAAATCTTCTACGACCTCCTTACCGCTCTCAATAGGATCTTTAATAAATTCTTGATGATAGTTTTCTGCTCGACCGGTCAGGGTTTTACGAACATCCTGGATAGTCCTGACAGCATAAAAGCGGGATGCTGCCTTTTTCTTGGGTCGGCTTTTGGTTTTTGTCTGAGTCATCTGATGCCTCCTTTGGGTCTGTTTATATCAATTCGTTTTGGTTTGGGTTCACCTGTTGTGCGCCCGCTTGAAATAAATGACGCATCGCGTTATGGCACAATATGATGCAGTGCGTTATATTTGTCAAGTGCTTTTCCCATTTTTTTCCAGTTTTTAAAGATGCCTCGGGTTGCCTTAATGCAAAGGAATTGACAAATCTATGGAATGTTGAAAAAATCCTTTGTCATTGGAACTAGAAGCCATCGCAAAAATAAGATTTTGGTTCAAAGTCAAGGCGGGCTCGAGTTTCAACCCGCAAGAATACTAAAGTATTTTGAGGACTTGAAACGAGAGCACAACACAGAATTTGGGCCAAAAGATATTTTTGAGATAGCTTCTAGAAAAAAGCCTGATACAAAGAGCCTGGCTTGGATTTCACCCAAGATAAACAGACTGGAATGATGGAAGTTTAGGTTAAAACATTGTTCCATTTGCCCATCATTCCATTATTCCTGCTGAGTGCTTGACCTGCTTACCCGCATCTCCTTGAATGCATTGATCAGCCCGTTGGTTGACGAATCGTGTATTTCAACAGGGTCATCGTTCTGCAGTTCAGGCAGGATTTTTTTCGCCAGCTGCTTGCCGAGCGCCACCCCCCATTGATCAAAGCTGAAGATATTCCAGACAATGCCCTGGACAAATATTTTGTGTTCGTACATGGCGATCAGACTTCCCAGAACACGTGGCGTCAACTGCTTGAACAAGATCGAGTTGCTGGGTCGGTTTCCTTCAAAAACTTTATGCGGAACCAATCGTTTGATGTCTTCTTCGCTTTTTCCTTCACCTCTCATTTCTGCGGCAACCAGATCTTCCGCCTTACCGTTCATAAGGGCTTCTGTCTGAGCAAAAAAATTGGACAAAAGAATCGCGTGATGATCTCCCACAGGGTTATGTGTGATGGCGGGTGCCAGAAAATCCGAAGGCACCAGCCGGGTCCCCTGGTGGATCAACTGGTAAAAAGCATGCTGGCCGTTGGTACCGGGTTCTCCCCACACGATGGGTCCCGTCCGGTAGGTGACGGCCCTGCCGTTTCTGTCGGTGGACTTGCCGTTGCTTTCCATGTTGCCCTGTTGAAAATAGGCCGGAAACCGGTGCATGTACTGGTCATAGGGCAAAATCGCTTCGGTTTCTGCGCCAAAGAAGTTATTGTACCAGATATGGATCAATGCCAGGATAACAGGAATATTGTCCTCAAACCGGGCCGATCGGAAATGCCGGTCCATATCATGCCCCCCCTCCAGCAGGGCTTCATAGTTTTCAAACCCGATGCTGCAGGCTATGGACAGCCCGATGGCCGACCAGAGCGAATACCTGCCGCCGACCCAGTCCCAGAAACGAAACATATTGTCCCGGTGAATACCGAATTTTTCGATTGCCGGCTGGTTGGTGGAAATCGCAACAAAATGC
>JASJGV010000509.1:0-3104 GCA_033791325.1 Desulfobacterales bacterium
GGTGGCCCGGCTTAAAACGGTAGCCAAAATTTCTAAATTTAGTGCAAATCTCTAAGAGCCTGTTTAAAAATTGCTACATTGTGGTAGTTTGGCATTTTTTATCTCTTGATTTTCATTGTTGTACAGTGAATTTTTACCATTTCTTATCGAATTTAGACTCACAGCATACTACTCTGTGGTATTTTTTAAACAGGCTCTTATAACATATCTACTGATGGCGATATATTGCCATGAAGAATTCAATGAAAAAGTCTCCATCAAAAGGGTTCGGCAATTACGAACTAAAATTTTGAATGAGTTATTTAACGGCCAAGGTAACTCTGAACCGATTGAAGACAATGATTTCAAAGAACCAATAAAATCACGTAATGCAAAAACCTAACAGGACATCACTGAAGCCAAATGATAAAAAGCCCTACAAAACGGGATTTCTGAAAAATCAACAAAAAAACTCGTAAATCGAGTATATATTGTTTATATAAAAGGCAAAGAATTTTGCAATTGAAATGGCAACGGGCCATCCGTTATATTGAAAGTTTGAACTAAAGCGTAAATAACAGGAACAAAATGAGATTTGACATGATGAAACAGGCGTTCAAAAGGATAGTCTGGCTGCTTTGCATATCAATCGCCCTGACGGCATGCAAAGACAAGGTTGAAATGATGGACACGGTTCGGGCAATCAAGACCATCACCGTCAGTGATCAGCCCCTGGAACGAATACTCAAATTTCCCGGAAGTATTGCTGCAGTAGACGCCTCCAATCTCAGCTTTGAGGTGGGAGGATTGGTGGCATCCGTGAAAGTGGACATAGGAGATCAGGTAAAAAAAGGACAGGTGCTGGCGGTGCTCGATCCTGAGTCCTATCAGCTGGAAGTCAAAGCGATCAATGCCGAGTTGATAAAGGCCAGGGATAAGGTGACCCAGGCAAAGGCGCAGTATGCGCGTGAGAAGCGAATTTATGACCAGGGTGCAGGGGTCAAAAGCCGTTTGGAGATTGCTCAATATCAATACAAGGCCTCCGGGAGTGCGGTTGATTACCAGCTGGCCAGACTGAATCTTGCCAATCGCAATCTGCACAAAACCACACTCTACTCTCCTTACGACGGCAGCATCGCCTCGCGGTCGGTGCAGCCCCATGAAGAGGTGACAGTTGGCCAGGAAGTGTTTCGGATTAATGCCACAGGTAAAATGGAGGTGCAGCTGGTCGTTCCGGAAAGCAGTATTGACCTGATACACCTTGATGACTCGGTAACCATGACCTTTCCCACGCTGCCGGGCAAAATTTCCAAAGGCCATATTTCCTACATCGGTTCCGCTGCGGATCAGGGCAACGCATTCCCGGTGAAAGTGGAACTGGCGGACCTGAAGGAAAAAGTCAAACCCGGCATGACCGCTGAGGTGACGTTTGCCATAACAGCCGACACCCGGAAGCCTGGATATGCGATTCCGCCGCAAGCCGTTCTGTTGACCAAGGAGCAGGACAGAGGATATGTCTTTGTGTATGACCCCCAGGCCTCAACGGTCAAGAAAACATCGATCCGTATCCATGGAACCGAACAAAAAAATACCGTCGTGCACGAGGGGCTTGCGTCCGGGGATACCATTGCAGTGGCTGGGGTTAGTTTTTTGGTGGATGGAATGAAAGTCAAATTGATGAAACAGTAAGGAACTGATTAATGAACGGGATCACCGGATTTGCACTCAACAATTCTCGCACCGTCATCGTCTCCATATTATTATTAATTGTCGGCGGTGTCTATGCATTTATAAACCTTCCCAAATTGGAAGACCCTGCTGTTACGATTCGTGAGGCAGTGGTGGCGGCGCACTATCCCGGCATGCCGGTGGAGGAGGTAGAGCGTCTGATTACCCGGCCCATCGAAGAGAAAATCCGGAGTATGGGGGAAGTGGACAAGATTAAAAATTCCACATCCCAGATCGGCGAATGTCTGATCCATGTGACGATTAAGGATGAAGTTCCCGCCGCACAACTCCCGGCGACATGGAAACTTCTCCGAAACCGGATGGATGATGTCAAACCCAATCTGCCCCAGGGCACCATGGGGCCTGTGGTCAACGATAGTTTCGGTGACACCTCGGTGGCCACTATTGCCCTGTGGAGTGATGGATTCAGCATGGCGAAAATGCATGAAACCGCCCGTCAGATCAGAGAGCGCCTTAACCTGATAAAGGGCATCCAGAAGGTCGATCTCACCGGTGTTCAGGATGAGCGAATCTATCTTGAATTTTCAAATGCAAAGATTGCACAGTTGGGAATCGATCCCAAGGATATCGGGGAAACATTGCGGGCCCAGAACATCCTTTTACCCAGCGGCCGTATGAACGTCAATGATGTGGAGATTATCGTGGAAACCCAGGGTCAGTTCAAGTCCCTGGAAGAGATCAAGGAAGTGCTCATCCCCATTGCCGGCACACAGTCGTCCATTCCGTTGCAAGACATCGCCAACATCAGAAAAGCCTATGTGGAACCGATCCAGAATCCAGCCTATTTCAATGGCCACCCCTCCATTGTCCTGAGCGTTTTTATTCTCAAAGGGGTTGATGCGGTGACCTTTGGCGAGAGCCTGCAGAAAGAGGTCAAAGAGATCGAGAACTCCCTGCCCTGGGGGTATGTTTTGGAATTTGCCACCTACCAGCCTGAACTCATCCAAAAAGCCGTCAAAGGCATGGTGATCAATGTGATCGAGAGTGTCGCCATTGTGCTGGTCATGGTCATGCTCCTGCTGGGGCTTAGAACCGGATTGATTGTGGGCTCATTCATTCCTCTAGTCATGCTTTTTGGTATATTGATGATGTACGCACTGGGGATCGATATGGAACGGATGTCCCTGGCCACAATGATCATTGCCCTGGGTATGTTCGTGGATAACGCCATTGTGGTATCCGATGACATTAAGGTGAATATGGAAAAGGGAATGCCACGCAAGGAGGCCGTATTAAAATCCGGTAATACCCTGTCAATCCCTTTGCTCACAAGTACCTTGACAACCGTGTTTGCCTTCGGACCGATTCTGCTGCAAATTGGTTCAACCGGAGATTACACCTCCTCCCTGGGATCGGTGATGATTATTCTGCTCATG
>JASJGV010000510.1:0-3530 GCA_033791325.1 Desulfobacterales bacterium
AAGCTTATATATTTGAACCGCAACAGTGAGCGCATTCCCCGTAGCTTGTTGCGAGGTTCTTCAATATCATAAGTATTGCCTGAATTTAGGCTTGATATAAGTCAATTACATTAATACCTGCATAGTGGCATAGTAGATCAATCCTGGTTGAGATGGCATCCACTACATTAAAGGCGTGAAGAGAAGTAAAAATAATTGACCATTTAAACCCTGGCCAAACCCGTTTTTTTAGTGTTGATTTAACCTGTTTATAATGTCACATTGTAGCAATTGGATGGATTGGCAGCATTTCTGACTCATCACAGTTATAAAGGAGATAAATCATGAGCACCGATTATAGATTTGAAACCCTGTGTCTGCATTCCGGCCAGGGACCCGACCCGGCCACCAATGCCCGGGCAATTCCCATACACAGAACATCCTCCTATGTGTTCAACAGTACCGAACACGCTGCCAACCTCTTTTCCCTGAAAGAACCCGGCAACATCTACACCCGCATCATGAATCCAACTCAGAACCAGCTGGAAACGACAGTCGCGGCCCTTGAGGGCGGTGCTGCTGCCCTGGCCCTGTCATCGGGAACATCCGCCATCCACTACGCAATCATCAATATCTGCTCATCAGGGGATGAGATTGTTTCGGCCAATAATCTGTATGGCGGTACTTACACCATGTTTGATGCCATATTACCCCAATTCGGCATCCATACCCGATTTGTGGATCCACACAAGCCGCAGAATTTCGAATCAGCCATCAACGAGCGCACGCGCGCGATATTCATTGAAACCATCGGCAATCCAGTCCTCGATTTCACCGATATTGAAGCCGTGGCAACAATTGCCAGACGCCACAGCCTGCCCTTGATCGTCGATGCTACCTTTACAACACCCTACTTGTTCAGGTGTATCGATTACGGGGCTGACATTGTCATCAACTCACTCACAAAGTGGATGGGGGGACATGGAACAGGCATTGGTGGCATCGTAGTAGATGCAGGCAAATTCAACTGGCAGGACCCCAAGTTTGACCTGTACAACAAGCCCGACGCCAGTTATCATGATGTTCGATTTGCCCATGATCTGGGCGATCTCAATCCTGTGGCATTTATCATGCGTATGCGACTGGTGCCTTTGCGCAACCTGGGGGCCTGTATTTCCCCGGACAACGCCTGGCTGTTTTTGCAGGGATTGGAAACCTTACCCCTGCGGATGGAGCGGCATTCAGAAAATGCCCTGCAGGTTGCCGAACATTTAAAGGCCCACCCGAATGTCACCTGGGTGCGCTATCCGGGACTGAAAGACGACCCCGCACATGCTACAGCAGAAAAATATCTCAAAAAAGGATTTGGTGGTATGGTGGTCTTCGGCATAAAGGGCGGATTCGATGCCGGACATAATTTCGTCGACAACCTGAAGCTGTTTTCACACCTGGCAAATGTTGGAGATGCCAAGAGTCTCGTGGTGCACCCTTCCAGCACGACCCACTCGCAATTGTCCGAAGAGAGTCAAAAAGCCAGCGGTCTGACACCGGATCTCATTCGTCTTTCCATTGGCATTGAACATATTGACGATATCATCGCTGACATAGATCAGGCATTTTCAAAAACAACATGAGCGAATACATCGAAACTGACAGGCACGGCGTCTCAGTAGGCATCGTTGAAAAGAAATTTCACACCACGGCAGAACCACCCGACGAAATGCTGCTGGAATGCGGTGCCGGGCTGGGCCCCATTACAATAGCCTACGAAACCTACGGCAGCCTGGATTCGGATAAGAGCAACGCCGTCCTGATACTGCATGCCTTGTCCGGCGATGCTCACGTGGCAGGTTACTATGTAGAAGAAGATGAAAAACCCGGATGGTGGGACAGCATGGTGGGTCCCGGAAAAGGGATAGACACGGACAAATATTTTGTTATCTGTTCCAATATTATGGGGAGTTGTATGGGTTCCACCGGTCCTGCAACCCTTAACCCCAAGACTGCCGAGCCCTATGGGCTGGAATTCCCCGTAGTAACCGTCGGTGATATGGTCAAGGCTCAGAAAACCTTGATAGACGCGCTGGGAGTAGAAAGACTGCTGGCTGTCGTAGGCGGCTCTGTGGGTGGCATGCAGGTGTTGGAATGGTGTGTTCGATACCCGGACATGGTGGCATCCGCAATTCCCCTGGCCACAACTACCAAGCATTCCGCCCTTGCCATCGCTTTCAACGAGATCGCCAGGCAAGCTATCATGACCGATCCGAACTGGAACAACGGCAACTATTATTCTGGCCCCCGACCCGAAACCGGATTGGCGGTGGCCCGTATGATTGGTCACGTGACCTACCTGTCGGACGAGTCCATGCGTTTGAAATTCGGTCGCCGCTTGCAGGACAAAAGTGACTTTTCCTTTAGTTTTGATCCTGAATTTCAAGTGGAGAGTTATCTTCGCTATCAGGGCAAACGTTTTGTCGAACGTTTTGATGCCAACGCATTTTTGTATATTACCAAAGCAGCCGATTATTTTGACCTGGCAGAACAACACGGCGGCGGCTCCATAGTGGAGGCATTTTCAAAATCAATTGCCCGTTTCCTGGTGGTCTCTTTTACGTCAGACTGGCTCTATCCGACCTATCAGTCCCGTGAACTGGTGAAGGCCATAAAGAAAACCGGTTTGGATGTCAGCTTTTGTGAAATAGAGGCCGAGTGGGGACATGATGCTTTTTTAATACCCAACCCACGCCTGTCAAACATCCTAGGGGGATTCCTGAATCGTGTCTTCAATGAAATTACCCGATAAGCCATTGCGGTTTGATCTGCAGATGATCGCTTCCTGGATAGAACCCGGCGCCAGAGTACTGGATCTGGGCTGTGGTGAAGGGAGCCTCCTGGAACACCTGATCCAGCATAAAAAGGTGACCGGTTCAGGTATAGAGCAGGACGAAAGCAGAGCCGCGAAATGTATTGCAAAGGGACTGACTGTCCTGCAGGGAGATATTACCGAGGAGGTTGAGGACTATCCAGACAACACCTATGATTACGTCATTTTAAGCCAGACTTTGCAGCAGGTGTATGCACCAGATGAGCTGATTCGATCCATGCTGCGCATCGGCAAAAAGGGTATTGTCAGTTTCCCCAACTTCAGCCACTGGCGCGTGAGGCTCCAACTCCTGATAACCGGCCATGCACCGGTAACCCGGCAGCTGCCCTACCAGTGGTACGATACGCCCAACATAAGGGTCATCACACTCAATGATTTCAGGCGATTTGCACGTGAGGTGGGTTATCGCATACTGAAAGAGATTGCCATCGAAACCCAGGCTGCCAACAGACAGGGGAATATCATCCGGGTACTTCCGGATATCAGGGCTACCTATGGTATCTTCCTGATTGGTAGTTAAACCGGCTGCTGCTTTGACAAGGTGGCCCTATCAATATTGAAGAACCTCGCAGCAAGCTACGAGGAATGTTCTGCCGTTCGGCAGTGCTTCGCATCGACCGTAAGGAATTCTGTCTAATTCAGATTCGCTTGCTAACCCCGTGGCAAA
>JASJGV010000511.1:0-5226 GCA_033791325.1 Desulfobacterales bacterium
CCCATCAAGACCATTGGGACACACAAGATTCCCATTCGGGTGTATAAAGAAGTGGAGCCGGAAATTACACTGGAAATCGTACCCGAATAAAATTGTTTAACATTTTTATTTGACGCGACCGCACGGCTATTTTCAACAATAAGCGGTAAGCTATAGGCTATGGATAATAATTCGTCAATTCACACCATTCCACCCCAGAATCTGGAGGCGGAAGAGTCTCTTCTCAGCGCCGTATTGCTGGACAACAGCACCCTGTTCGATGTTCTTGAAAAGCTAATCCCGGAAGACTTTTATCACTCGACACATCAGAAGATTTTTTCGGGCATTATCGATCTCTTTCAAAAAAATGAGCCCATCGACCTTGTGACCCTTACCAACCTTCTCAAGGAAAAGGGCGATCTCGTGGCCATCGGCGGCGCCACCTATCTGGCAAAGCTTGTGGATACGGCACCAGTAGCCGTGAATGCCCAGCACTATGCCAAAATCATTCACGACAAGTCCTCGCTTAGGCAACTGATCCACAAAGCCAACAATATCACCAAACGCTGCTATGAAGACCGGGGCAATGTGGAAGACGTGATCGACTTCGCCGAAAAGGCTGTTTTTGAAATATCCGGCAACGAAAGCCGGCAGTCTTTCTACACCCTGTCATCCCTGGTTCAGAAAAATATCGATGCACTCGAGGAGCGGCAAGGCAATAAGTCGCTCATTACGGGTGTACCAACCGGCTACAGCCGTCTCGACAACCTCACATCCGGGCTCCAGAATTCGGATCTTGTCATCCTGGCCGGCAGACCCAGCATGGGAAAAACCGCACTGGCCCTCAATATCGCCAGGAATGTCGCCGTGGATGCAAATATTCCCGTAGCGGTATTTTCCATCGAAATGTCACGGGAGCAGCTCTCCATGCGCCTGTTGTGTTCAGAAGCGAGAATCGACTCATCCCGCCTGCGAAGTGGATTCTTCAGCAGGGAAGACTGGGTTAATCTGACCAGCGCAGCCGAAGTCCTTTCCGAAGCACCTATTTTCATCGATGATTCGCCCGATTTATCCGCCATGGGCATTCGCGCCAAAGCCCGGCGACTTAAAATGGACAAGAACATCGGCCTCATTATCATTGACTACCTGCAGCTCATGAAGTCGAGCTCATCATCTGAAAGAAGAGATCTTGAAATATCGGAAATGTCCAGAAGCCTCAAGGCACTTGCCAAGGAGCTGAGCCTCCCGGTCATGGCTCTATCCCAGCTGAACCGGAAACTCGAGGAACGCCAGGACAAGCGGCCCCAGCTATCAGATCTCAGGGAGTCCGGAGCCCTTGAACAGGATGCCGATGTGGTGGCATTCATCTATCGGGACGAGGTCTATAACCGGGATGAAAACAACCCCAACAAAGGGACCGCCGAATTATTGCTCAAAAAGCAACGTAACGGCCCTACCGGAGACATCAAACTGGCATTTCTAAACACCTATACGCGCTTCGAAAACCTGGCGGAGGATAAGTATATTAAGCCATAAGCTATAAACATTAAGCTGCTTATAGCTTATGGCTCAATCCTGATAAATTCCATCTATGCTCTATGAAGAAGTTATACGGCAACACAAAAGGTCTCAAGACCAGCCAGGTTCGTAAAATCGAAAACCTCTACCGGAGAAAAACCCCACCGGAATTCATTATCACACCGGAGCTCGCCCGAGACATCAGCCGTCTGTCCCTCGATATCAATCGGCAGATCGGTCTTCTCATCGATCGCAAGGGAAAAACTTCCTACGTGATTGTGGGCAATCACAACCAAATCGTGATCCCCGACATCCCGGAATACCGTTCTGCACCCGGGCGTCTGAGGGGTGTCCGCTGTGTTCACACCCACCTGGATAACGAACCCTTGACCACCGACGATCTAACGGATCTTGCCCTGCTCCGTTTAGATCTTATGGCAGTGGTGCAAGTCGGTGGAGACGGTTTACCCAAACATGTTCTCATGAGCCACATCCTGCCTAAAAACACAGGACAGCCAACCACGATTCCTGTGCCGCTGTCGCCCGGGAAAACCGATATTGGATGTGTGGAGATGATTCAGTCCATCGAGGAAGAACTTTCCCGCATCACCCCGTTACACACAGCAGGCAAAAATGGTGAAAGGGCCCTTCTCATCAGCGTCTCCACCGCGTCCAAACAGGATACAAACGACTCCCTGGACGAACTTTCAGAATTGGTAGCCTCCAGCGGCATCCAGACCGTTGGCAGGCTTCTGCAGCATCGTCGGAAAATAGACAGCCGTTTTTTGATGGGGTCGGGGAAACTGAAAAGCCTTGTCATCACAGCTCTTCAGAAAGGTGCGACACTACTTGTTTTTGACCAGGAACTCAACCCCTCCCAAATCCGTTCCATCACCGATCAGATTGACCTCAAAGTTATCGACCGGACCCAGCTTATCCTGGACATCTTTGCCCAGAGAGCTCAGACCCGGGAGGGGAAACTTCAGGTGGAACTGGCCCAGCTCAAATACTTGCTGCCAAGACTCATTACCAAAAATACAGCCATGTCACGCTTGACCGGTGGCATAGGCGGAAGAGGCCCCGGCGAAACCAAACTGGAAATCAACCGCAGACGCATACGAGACAAAATCGTTCAACTGGAAAACAAACTACTGAAAGTCAGAAAACAACGTCAGCAGCAAAAGGCCAGACGCGCCAAGAAAGCCCTGCCGGTAATTTCCATTATCGGCTATACCAACGCCGGTAAATCAACCCTTCTCAACACCCTCACCCACAGCCATGTCCTGGCGGAGAAACGACTTTTTGCCACCCTGGATCCTTCCAGTCGGCGGCTCAGATTTCCTCACGACACCGAGGTTATCATCACCGACACGGTGGGGTTCATCAAGGATCTGCCTGAGGACCTACTGGTCGCTTTCAGGGCCACACTGGAAGAGCTCGAGAGTGCCGACATCTTGTTGCACGTGATCGATATCAGCAACCCACGGCACCCGGAACAGATTAATTCCGTGGAAAATCTCCTGTCAGACCTGGCATTACAACAGATCCCCCTGGTACGGGTGTTGAACAAGCAGGATCTGGTACCCGCCCAGGAACGGGATCGATTAAGCCGGATATACAAGGGTTTTTCTATTTCCGCCCGGCAAAGCTCTACACTGAGACCGCTAATCGATAGACTTGAGGGGATGATGGGGAGATAGATGAAATGCCTTCACCCAAGCAGATTGTGGTTGACTTCAGCCTCACATCCTCTATAAAGGTCTCACTTATGGATATGGACCTCATCAAACGTACCGGTATCAGGGCTGCCTTTGAAAGCGGCAAGATCTTGAAATCCTATTTTGGCAATATTTCCGATATCCGGAAAAAAGGCGCCATCGATCTTGTCACCGAAGCCGATACCGCATCGGAAGAGATGATTATCGGAATCATTCGTGAAATGTTTCCGGAGCACTCGATCCTGGCAGAGGAAAGCGGCCTGGATCAAGAAGATGAAAATCATCAATGGATCATCGATCCCCTGGACGGAACGATCAACTTTGCCCACCAGGTGCCGATATTTTCAATTTCAATTGCCTATGCTTTTGAGGGGATACCGGTCATGGGAATTGTTCTCAACCCGGTTACAGGAGAGTTGTTCTCGGCTGTTGCCGGTGAGGGAGCCTTTCTGAACAACCGCCCCATCAAGGTTTCCGACACCCGGGTCATGCAAGAAAGCCTGCTTGCCACGGGTTTCCCCTATGATCTATTGTCGATATTCGATACCATAACGGGCCGGCTTGAAAATTGTCTGAGAGCTGCACAGGGTGTCCGCAGACTGGGATCGGCTGCTATCGATATATGCGCGTTGGCATGTGGTCGTTTCGATGGTTTCTGGGAACAAAATCTCCACCCATGGGATACGGCTGCAGCCGTGCTGATCGCCTCGGAAGCGGGAGCGGTCATAACCGATTTTGCCAACAAGCCATTTAGTATCGACAAAAAGGAAATCCTGGCCACCAACGGAAAGATACACACAGAGATGATATCATTACTTGCCCTAAGTTGATCTAAAGAAGGATTCCAGGGGCCCAGGGTTTGAGGGGGATACAAGGGTTGGAGGGTGGCTGACAGCTAATAGCGGAGAGCACCTAACAGCCTACAGTCTAAACTGCTAAAAGACTGGTTATGCTGTTAAACGAGACAATATCGTTTTTACGCGCGAAAGGCTAACAATGGATAAAATATTAACGGAAGTAGAGATACTTGACGACCAAGTGGGATGTGTTGGCGATTATGATGCCGGAGATGAGGTTTGCTCTAAATGTGCTTTAAAACTGCGCTGTATCATCGAATACCACCAGAATGTGCGTATGGAATTCATCGAGGACATCGTGGCATCCAACAGCACGTTCATCAAAACCCAATAATAAAATCGCTGTGTGATTTTATCATACGCAGCATCGCCGCTTCTTTCGAACAAACCATAAAACCCCTACTGGAGATCAGTAGGGGTTTTTGATTTTTTTCCAAAAGTTCATGAAGCGATATTTCTCCGGGGTTTTCTGGAGAAAACGCGGGCTAAAACGCGCCTGACTCCAGCTTCTTACTGAGATATTTCACATGTTGTTTGAGGGGGGCGTTATGCTTCAACACACGCTCAACACATCCGATGGAGTGCAGAGCGGTTGCATGATATCGATTGAAGCTCTTTCCGATGGCCTGTAATGGCTGGTCAGTGTATCGCCGGGCAAGAAAAATGGCCACCTGTCTTGGCTTAAGAACACGCTGTTTTCGTGACTTGGATACCAGTTCATTCTGGTTTACTTTATACTGTTCGCAAACAAGTTTTTTGATGACGGCAATGGTAATGGTTTTTTGCTGCCGAACAATATCCTTGACAACACTCTCTGCCAGGTTCAAATCGATACCCATGCCCAGCAAAGAGGATTTAGCCACCACACCGATGAGGCCGCTTTCCAGCTGCCGGACGTTTTCAGCCAGCGCATCAGCCAGATATTGCGTCACTTCCTGAGGTATTTTACACCCGTTTGCAGCCGATTTTTTCTGGAGAATCTTCACCCGTGTTTTGTAACCCGGTGTTTTGATAGTAGAAATAAGACCGTAGCCCAACCGGGATCGCAATTTTTCATCCAGCTTCGGTATGTCACCCGGCAGGTAGCAACTCGAAAAAATAATTTTTTTATCGGCTTCAAACAACGTGTCCAGGACCAACGCCAGCTCCTGTTG
>JASJGV010000512.1:0-10988 GCA_033791325.1 Desulfobacterales bacterium
GTATTGCTACTTCGAGCCCTGAGTAACGCCGCATATGATGTCCTGCGACTCGTTCAAGTCATTTTCTGGGGTGCGCTTTGTCATACGCTTCCATCAACCTGTCGATGCTGACATGCGTATACTTCTGTGTGGTCGATAGACTCTTATGACCCAGTAATTCCTGCACAACCCTCAGATCGGCACCGGCATCTAACATATGCGTGGCAAATGTGTGACGAAATGCATGCGGTGATACAGGGATGGCCAGTCCGCACTCCCGGGTAGTCTTTTCAAGTATGCGGGCAATCGATCGCACAGAAAGACGGTTGTTGAATTTATTCAAAAAAAGCGGGTCGCCCGGCGCTATTTCTGTACGAGATCGGATAGACCGGGCTTTACTTTTAAACTCTTTCCGGTAGGTATCGATGGAAGAAAGCGCTGTTTTACCGATGGGGACCATTCGTTCATGCCCGCCTTTGCCTTTTACCCGGATGACTTGTTCATGAAACTCGATATCCTGAACATTCAGACCGGCCAATTCCGACACCCGGATACCGGTTGAGTAGAGTGTTTCAAACATGGCACGATTACGTAAACCCAGCAAGGTGTCCGTCTTGATCGAGGCCAGGAGCCGGAACATATCATCAATGGGCAGATATGTAGGAATGGGTTGATCCTGTTTCGGTGTCTGGATCAGCTCTGAAGGGTTGACATCAATATACCCATGATGGGTAAGATAACGGTAAAATGACCTGATAGCCGATAATTTTCGGGCAATCGTCGATTTTTTGCAGTGTTTATGCAAATGCCCAAGATACCCCCTTATGGCAATTACCGTAACTGCATCGGGCGAAAGTGTGTCTGACGGGGGCATGTCCTGCAATGCCTTGTCGGAAAGCCCAGCACACCTAATGATATCCGCAAATTCGAGCAGGTCGCTCCGGTAAGAGCGGCAGGTATTCTCTGAATATCCTTTCGCCGTAGAAAGCACCGCAATAAACGTTTGAATCAGCTCTTTCATTGATCGATTCGACCTTTTAGGCCGCCCGACGCGATTTCTTTTTCAGCCGTGAGATGCGGCGCCGGTATATGGTCGCCAGTTTAGCATTTTTTTCTTTCGAAGCTGCTTCACGCAGTTTTTTGAGATTTTTTATCTGGCTTTTAACCGTACCCACGGTTTTAGAAGTTTTCTTAACGGTTGTATCCTCAATTCCCTTGGCTTCCTTGATGGCCGCCAGCAATTCTGCCTTGTTCATGCCAGTAACACCGGATATCTCCGGCAGTTCAAGGGCGACTTCCTTAAGTTCCTTCACTGTCATTTTGTCCAGAGGTTTTTTCAATTCTTCCATTGTTTCTTCAGTCATGTTTTCTTAACTCCTTTCACAAACTGTTGCCAACCCGGTATCATCTCATAGATAAATTCATTGACGGATATCCAGGAGCAAAAGTTGTTTTTGACGACTGCATGTTCCTAACAACACTGATCTGAGTCCATCATAACAGGCCCAGATCAGCATAACAATTGCCTTAAAACCTTTATATTTATCCGATTTTTACAAACAATGTCAATAGTGATGATTTCGTAGAAACTCGAAACCATCAAGTTTTTTGTGTTTGGCATTTGGTGTTTTGCTTGAAATATATACTGATATACCAGGTGTTATACCTCCAAACACTAAATACCAAATACTCTCATAGAATAATTATTTTTTTGCTCCTTTACAAGATCATAAATAGAGCGACAACGTCACGTTCCATAACTTCGTAAATCGATTTTATTTATCCATCAACTTGAGAAAGGGCTGAAACAAATCGATGGGAATGGGAAAAATGGTGGTGGTATTGCTTTCCGTTGCCATCTCGTTAACGGTCTGGAGATATCGAAGTTGAAGCCCGATAGGATTCTTGCCCAGGATTTCACTCGCTTCAGCAAGCTTTGTTGCCGCCTGAAATTCACCTTCGGCATTGATAACCTTGGCCCGTCGGTCCCTTTCGGCTTCTGCCTGTCTGGCCATGGCGCGCTGCATTTCCTGAGGTAGATCAATGTGTTTCAGTTCAACCGTTGCAACTTTGATTCCCCATGGATCCGTGTGGGTGTCAAGAATTTCCTGAAGTTCTGAATTTATTTTGTCTCTTTCCGACAGCAGCTCGTCCAGTTCCGCCTGCCCGCAAACACTTCGGATGGTTGTTTGTGCCAACTGAGACATGGCATAGTTGAAATCTTCAACCTCGATAATGGCCTTGGTGGAATCGATGACCCGAAAATAAATAACGGCATTCACTTTAACGGATACATTGTCCCTCGTGATGACATCCTGGGGGTCCACATCCATAACCACGAGTCTCAGGCTGACCCTCACCATTTTATCGATCACCGGGATCAGGATAATCAACCCCGGGCCTTTGGCCTTGATAACACGCCCCAACCTGAAAATGACCCCCCGTTCATACTCGTTGAGTATCTTTAAGGAAGCCGACAGGAAAAATATGACCAGTACGATGATTGCGATGGTTGTTATGGAAAACATGATGATTCTCCTTTTTAGCCTTTTAGCAGTTTAGGCTGTAGACTGTTAGGTGCTTATTGCTGATAGCTTTCAGCCACCCTCCAACCCTCCACACCTCCAACCCTAAACCCTCACTTAGATCCCTCGAACCCTACATTAACTCAACCGTTCCACAGTCAGCAACAGGTTATCAACAGCCACAACACGAACCTGCACACCTTCTTCAATCGGTTCCTTAGCCCTTGCATACCATAGCTCCCCATGAATCAGAACTTTTCCCTCCGGCTCGATCCGCTTTTTAACGACCCCGGTTTCCTTAACCAAACCACCTCCCCCGGTTCGTGGGCGCAACATCTGTGCTTTGAAGGCCAGACTTGCCAAGGTAACAAAGAAAGCAGAGACAATCAGCAGGATTGGAATCAAAACATGCCAGGACAGCTGTGATTGGGGGCCATTCCCTTCAAACAGCATGAGGGAACCCAAAAGCAGAGATACCACACCGGCAATACTCAGAAGCCCATAACTGATGACCTTTATTTCCAGAATAAAGAAAATAATGGAAAGAAGAATCAGCAGTATGCCGGCGGTATTCACCGGAAGTGTCTGAAAGGAAAAAAAAGCCAGAATGATAGCGATACCCCCGACGACACCGGGAAAGATGGCTCCCGGATGCGACAGCTCGAAATAGAGCCCAGCCAGTCCGATCATCATGAGAATATAGGCAATGTTTGGATCACTGATGGTTTTTAATATTTTGGTGCGAATATTCTCTTTGAGCCGCGTTCTCGTGGCTCCCGACAGACTCAAATCTCTTTTACCCTCTATACGGATTCCGTCAATTTGTCTGACAAGATCCTCCATGTCAGCTGCAACGATATCGATGACATTCTTTTCAAGGGCCTCGTTTTCAGTCACCGACACACTCTCGCGCACTGCTTTCTCGGCCCATTCTGCATTTCGCCCTCTTTTTTCTGCAATGCTTTTCACATAGGCCACCATGTCGTTGGTAACCTTTTCCGACATGACTTCCCCGATCTCCTTGCCACCGGCCCCCACCGGGTGTGCCGCACCTATATTGGTGCCAGGTGCCATGGCCGCTATATCGGCTGCCATGGTTATCATAACGCCCGCCGAAGCCGCTCTGGCACCGCTTGGTGACACAAAAACAACAACGGGTGTTTTTGCAGCATATATGGACATGACAATTTCACGCATAGCTTCCGCCAGGCCACCGGGTGTGTCTAGTTCGATGACCACACACGCGGCATTTTGCTCATCTGCGCGGACAATGCCACTCGCTATAAAATCAGCGATGCCTGGGCCAATCGCATCGGAAACCGGTATGATAATGATCTCTCCATTGTCGGCAGAGGCAATACCACTAAACAGCAATACCAGCATTAAGCAAAAGCCAATACAGTGTAAGTTTTTCATACGACACGCCTTCCCAACCCGGATAAACCGGATAAGAAAAAGATCTGTTATAACGAAACCACGAAGCCACGAAAATTTTCGACTTTTCGTGATTGGTTTCATTTTTTTGCTACAAGTACAGTAATAGGGGTTGTCAGAAAAACGTTCCGATTGAGGACCGTTTTTCTGCTACAAACCCTTATGCCGCGATCCTATTTTGGAACATTATTATGACAAGCGGTATAAAAGCCAATTTGGAAAGCTATCTGAATCGTTGTGATTGAAGAACCTCGCAGCAAGCTACGGGGAATGCGCTCGCTGTTTCGGTTCAACAGAGACCCAGGCGCTTCATAAGCTGCTGCATGTCATTCCAGACGTCACGTTTACCGCCGGGATTCCGCAACAGATAGGCAGGATGATAGGTCGGCATAACAGGAATCCCATGATACGTGTGAAACCTCCCTCTGAGTTTGGAAATCGGTTCTTCTACCTGAAGAATTGTCTGCGCTGCAAACTTCCCAAGAGCACATATAAATTCAGGCTTGATAACGCTGATTTGGCGTTCCAAGAACGGCATACATGTCGAAATCTCATGCGGTTTGGGGTTTCGATTGTTTGGCGGACGGCATTTGACTATGTTACAGATATAAACATCTTCCCGGGAAAGATGCATGGCTTCCAATATCCGGTTTAAAAGCTTACCAGCCGCTCCTACAAAGGGTTTACCCTGTTTGTCTTCCTGATATCCAGGCCCCTCCCCCACAAACACGAGTCTGGCCTGTTCGCACCCGGCACCAAACACAATATTTGTCCGTTCACTCGAAAGCTCGCAGCGCCGGCAGTCTTTCAAATCGCTTTGGATGTCGCTCAGTGACTCCGGACGATCCAGGCCATGGTCACCCCAGTTGCATACCATATCATGATGGGAAGCATCACATTCGAATCCCCGACACCCGGCATCGGCCATAAACTGAAGCGTATTACCGACATCCTCAAGCACTGAAGCCAGGGTCTGATTTTTACTCGTATTTTTTTTATTGGCCGTCTTGGTGATCATTTGGTCTCTGGGTTTAAATAGCCGTAAGCCATAAGCTGTACGCAGTAAGCAGTAAGCGGTAAGCGGTTCACAGCTTATGGCTAATCGCTTATGGCTTGTTCACCCGCTCAACAATTCGATCTAACAACTGATGGGCAAGGCTTCTCTTTTCCATCATGGGCAAGGCTTCCTGTGTGCCATCATTGTAGTACAGTGTTGCCCTGTTGGCGTCTGACCCAAAAGCGGAGTCCTCACCCTTGACGATATTGCCCACAATCATATCGAGATTTTTTTTGGACAGTTTCCCGGTTGCATGCTGATCAAGCGATTCTGTCTCGGCCGCAAAACCCACCATGAAACGGTCCCCTTTGCGTTGGCCGATCTCTGCTAAAATATCCTGATTCCTGACAAGATTCAGCACCATTTCATTTTTTTCTTTTTTCATCTTTTCAACGGTGATGTGCCTGGGTCGGTAATCGCTCACAGCCGCCGATTTGATAATGATATCCGCATGCTCGAAATGCTCAAAGACCTCAGTTGCCATTTGGGCGGCAGTTTGAACGCGAATCACCTTCACATCATAAGGATCCCGAAGACCGCAAGGCCCGGATACCAGCGTTACCTGCGCACCTCTCTGCTCAGCAGCATTAGCAATCAAAAAGCCCATTGTCCCGGATGAAGGGTTGCTGAGAAAACGAACCGGGTCCATGGGTTCCTGGGTAGGGCCTGCCGTCACCAGAACCCGCTTGCCTGACAGGTCTTGGGGAGACATGACTTTCATCAGGCGATCAAGAATTTCTTCAGGGTCAGGCAGTCTTCCGGGTCCGGTAACACCGCAAGCCAGTTCTCCGGAATCGGGTTTCAGGATGGTATGACCATCTTCTTCCAGAAGGGACAGATTGCGTTGAACTGCCGGGCTCTGATACATATCCGTATTCATGGATGGGCAGATCAACACGGGTGTCGTTACCGCCAACAGGAATGTCGTCAAGGCATCATCAGCAATACCGCCAGCCATTTTGCCGATAATGTTGGCAGTAGCAGGAGCAATAACCACAGCACTGGCATCTTTTGCCCATGCGATATGACCGATACTCGCATTATGTCCGTCTTCGAAAAGATGTGTGCAGACGGTCTTTCCGGAAAGTGCCTCAAATGTCAATGGCCCAACGAACCGGCATGCATTTTTGGTCATGAGCACACGAACATCTGCCTCTTGTTTCGTCAACAAGCGCAGCAATTCAACACTTTTGTATGCTGCAATACCACCGCTTATACCTAATATGATATTTTTTTTCTCTAATATGCCTGTCATCTCATATCCCCAATAAATTCGTTTCACGAATTTATATATAGTTGGTTTTCATTCGACTTGGACGTTCGATGTTCGATGTTGGACGTTCATCTTTATAAATTCACTTTAACAAACCCGATGCAGGGGTATCGTTCTTGGGTATAACCCATATTTCAATCTGTGTCATGTAGCCGTATCGGCTGTCCGTCAAGGTTATCGCACACCAGCGGTTTCCTTTCTCAAATTGAAGTATCGATCGAGGTCCTTTGAACATACTGACGATCGTCCAGTTGTCTTTGGTCATGTTCGACTTAAAAAATTCAATCAGAGTATCGGGTTTAAGCCTGCCACCCAACGAAAGGACTCCGGCCGAAATGGTTGGGGTTTCAAATACGGTTGACATCTTGCGGTTCACCTGCATGGCCTGTGGAATGAGGATATCATCAAAGTCCTGATAAACACCTGCAACCCCCTTGCCCGATTGTGGAGAACCGTCTCCGTTGGATTTTCCCTCGATCGGCTTCAGAACCCCGCATCCCCCCAAAATAAGAATTGCCGAGATAGAAACAAAAAACATTTTATAATTCGTTGTCATAAATATGTTCCTAATTGCTTTCAATTCGAATCTGTTTATATTACCCTATTGGTCTGAAACTGTCAAAAATAAACAAAGGACATCTAAAATGGATACACAATCGGCAATAGTGGCATTCTCGCAAAGCGAAAAAATCAAGGCAGGTCTTATATGGGCGTCCCAGACCATCGAGATGGCTATGGGTTTACCGAATCAGAACAAACCGGGTGCTGAGCAGATCATTTCGGCGCTGGTAAGCATGGTTGCCAACGAAATCCACCTGGGGATGAAAATAGCACCTGATGAACACTGGGAAGCTGCCCTCAGGCATATCAACGACGCCATTGTCATGCTTAATTCGAACGTAAGTCATGACGTCCCCTTTCATCTCTCGAAAGCGTTGAGCCATGTGACAAGCATCGGACAAACGGCTATGACCCGCTTAAGGGAGGATGGTCTGGTGTAAGTCATCAACTATCCAAAACAGGCTGCCACGCTTTTAACCCGAGAATCAAAGAAAACAGAGCCAGCAGTGTAATGCCGGCAGACACCATGCCCGTGAGCCAGATACCACCAAAAAGCCATATATGCCCCCCCATTAGAGCGCCTATAACCCGGCCGACACCTGCAGCTGCAAAAAAGGCTGCCATCATCGTGGCGCGCTGAGACGGAAGAATTTCCGTGCATAGAGACATGCTGGTCACCAGCATAAATTCAAACGTTAGAAAAAGCAGAAAAATTCCTACCAAGGCAAGCCTCAGACTCTGCCCGTACAAAGGAATCAAGGCATAGTTGACAATCGTCAATACCACGCCGGCAATAATGGACCTGCGCAGACCGATCCGGTCGGAAATCAAAACGGTAAGCCCTTCCCCACACAATTCAGCCAATCCAATAACGCCGGTGCCGATACCGAGAACAACGATGCTGACATGAAAGGATTGTTCCAACCAGGCTCCGTAAACAACGAAAAGGTTATCATTGGCAACGCTGATAAAGAACGCATAGCCCAGTGTCCCTAAAGCGGATCTGTTGGCAATCAAATGGGGCCATGCATGCCATAAGGTCTTTTTTTTTGCTACAACAGTGACGTTCTTTTGCTTATTTTGAGGAAAAAAGAACACCAGGGCAGCCATACCCACCAAGCCGAGACCACCCAGAACATAAAAGGGTACCTGCCAGTCAAATCGGTTCAGAAGAATGGCCACACAGGGTATGCCGATCAGTGTGCTGCCGGCCCAACTCATTTCCAAAAAACCGATAACCATTCCCCGTCTGCGATATGAAACCTGTCGGCTCACATAGGCCTGAATAGAGGGATCAAAAAGACTCTTTCCTAGGCCAGCCAGAAACAATGCAGCCATAACGGAGTAATAGAACGGGAAAACACCCGCAGTCAGCATGCCCACCGAAAGCATTCCCATTCCAATGAACATCATCCGGCGGTACCCAAAACGATCGGAAAATGGGCCAAAGCCGATACCCAGAATGGCTGTAGCCTGATTGACAGCGATGAGAGAGGTAATGGCTGTAAGGGGAACTTCCAAACCACGGCTCAAAACCGGAGCAAATGGATAGGCAAACCGCCTTGCTGTATTCAAAAGCAAGCGACAAAAGATAGCCGTTATGATACGCCATGTCATGTTTTCAGGGTGTGTGGATGGGGACGATTCTGATGGGAGATTCAATTATGTCTTTTTCACTTTCCGGTTTCTTTCAACAAGTTCGATTGTCTGTCGATCCAGTTATCCACTTCGGCAGCGTCATCATGATGAATAGCCGCCAATTCATTCAAGGCCTCTCGTATTTTCTTGGCACCTTTTTCAAATACCATCCATACGGATTCATACTCTTTTTTCAGATCACGCTTGGAAAACTGTCCAGACGTTTTTATGATATGGTGGGACACGATATCTCGTATGGAATCCCAGTTGTCCCTGCGCGTCTGATTCTCAAGAGGTGTCAAGGTGTCTAAATGCTTCAGTTGTCGTTTTCTAAATCGACGATAAAACAGTTTTTTGATATAAACAATCCAGGCTAAAAAAATCACCCCAAAAATGAGGCCACCCGAGGCGTGCATCATAACCGCATCCACAGAGGAAAGGCCATTCATGGTCGTCAGGCCGAATTCGGCCAAAGCGCCGCCTAAAACAGACAATACAAAGCCCATCAAAAGATTACGAATCTTATATCTCTGAAACCGTTTCTGGTAGGCCGCAAGGGCTTCGATTAAATGAGCCATACGTTCTGCATGCGTTTCAACAAAGGTTGCCAGATGATCAAGTCTATGACGTGGTGCCATCAATATGGCATTTTTTAATTCCAAACGTTGATTTTCAAGATATCTTAAAAAACCCAGATCTCTTTCGAAACTGTTTGGTGATTCCTTCATTGCATCCGGTGAATACGTCAGATGGATCGAAGGGATATCTTTCCGACCGGTAATCTGGGATAGATTCCAGCACAAGGTTCCATACACCTGCAACAAATCCACGAGAGAAACACATTCATCTATCCTGTTCAACACAAATAGTACGCGATCTTCAAATGTCCGGGTTGGCAGTGTATCTCTCAAGCTGGTGTGGGCTTCACGGACCGTGCCTGCCTTATGTGAATCAAAAAGCACCAGGACAAGATCCGCTATCTGCGCCAGATCCCCTATGACATTCTGATAATTGTAACCACGATCCCTTTCTGTAATACTGTCCAGCATACCAGGTGTGTCAATCACCGAAAGATTTCTTAAAAATGGGGCATTGACTTTTTTTAGACGAAAATGTGAAGAAAACCGCTGGCCATGCTTCTTAAGAGACTCGAATGGATATTCGGGATCGTTCAGCAGAAATTTACCATCCCGTTCTTCGGTTACACGAACAGGTCCGTCTGGTGAGGCGGACGGGTCATAAGTAATGACCGTAAAAGAATCATCCGTGGGTGCCTGTCCGGTAGCCTGGATTTCGCCACCGAGAAAATCGTTGATCAGGGTTGATTTCCCGGATGAATAGTTACCGATGACCAACACGATGGGTTTCCATTTGATGTTTGTCTCCAGCGGGGTTTCACTATATCCATATTTCATGGCAACGGGCGTTAATTGATTCTCGACCATGGCCAGCAAATCGGTTCGAAGTCTGTTGATAAAACTGTCACGATTCATGCGTTGCTCCGGCTATTCTCAGGACTGTAAACAGTTCCTGTATTCTTTTCAGTCAGCATCGTAAATAGCATTCATTTAACCATTTGTGGGTGATAAGGGGCTTGAACTTTCCCAAAAAAGGTCACTCAAATTGAACTTAAAGTTACCAGAGCCCTAACCCCTTGTCAATGAAAGGCTTTTCGATCAAATGCCATAAAAACGCAGGGGGTCATCCATAAATCGCAAGTTGTGTTGTTTGATGATCTCCTGAGATTCGCTCTTAACCCGGCCAAAACTCGCTCCTAAAGCGCCGTAAAACGAGTGGTGTTCAAGGTATTGACCTGCGGGACAGTTAATGATAAGTATAATTTGATAAATTTCTTTCTCGTCAGTTGATATTTTCTATGCTTCAAAAGGAGGAAATCGAATGGGTGGCAACTCAATTCAGTGCCCAAAATGCGGACATGAAAATGACGCATCAGCAATAGAGTGTGACAAATGCGGCGTGACCCTTTCCCTGGTTCTGAGTAAAGCAATAAAAAGAGGTCTGAAAAAGCCGGGCATCCCTTCTGCAGCCAGTCAGAAAGCAGATTCTTCGAACCTTTCTGTTTGTCCAAAATGTGGCAATGATGTACCACCGTCTGCGGCAGAATGCATCAAATGCGGCATTATTTTTGCAAAGTATTTTGAGTTCCAGGAAAGACTCCAAAAAGAAGAACAAGAAAAAGCCGAAGCGGAAGCCATTAGATTAGAGCAGGAAAAGAAAGAAACCGAGGAAATAAAAAAAGCGGAAGCCCTCCAAAAAGAAGCTGAAAAGGAAGAACAGAAAAGGGCCGAAACCCTCAAGAAGCAGCAGGATAAAAAAGACAGAGAGGAAAAAGAAAAGGCCGAGGAACTCAGAAAAGAACAGGAAGAAAAAGATAAAGAGGAAAAAGAAAAAGCCGAAGCTCTCAGAAAGGAACAGGAAGAGAAGGACAGCGAAGAAAAAGATAAGGACGAGGTATTTAGAAAAGAACAGGAAGAGAAAGATAAAGAGGAAAAAGAAAAAG
>JASJGV010000513.1:0-2703 GCA_033791325.1 Desulfobacterales bacterium
GAAACGTGACGAGTCAAATAGATAGTCATTCCTTTATAACAAACTGTACCATAGTGATTAGTTTCCAATATCATGGCAATTTACTGGTATATTAGGGTAAGAAAAAAGTTCTCGTCAAGTTTCATGAAATGTTCGGGCTAACCGGCCAGACAAGGTTTTCGTGCGGCCATGGTTTCGTCCAGGCGCCGGACCTTGGTCTTGGTGGGGGCCTGCAACAGCAGATCCGGATTGTCTTTAGCCTCCTGGACAATCTGCCTCAAGGCTTCGATAAAGCGATCGAGATCCTCCCTGGATTCCGTTTCCGTGGGCTCCATCATCAGCGCGCCCTGGACCACAAGAGGAAAATAGATGGTGGGTGGATGAAAACCGTAGTCTATCAGTCGCTTGGCAATGTCGAGGGTGCTTACCTTATCTGCTTGTTGATATTTGTCCGTAAAGACACATTCATGCATACAGGGCCTGTCATAGGGCAAATGAAAAATATCCCGGAGGCTTTCTTTCAGATAATTGGCGTTCAGTACAGCCAGCTGACTTGCTGTTTTCAACTGATCGCCCATGGAAAGAATGTAGGAATAAGCCCGAATTTGAATTCCGAAATTACCGTAAAATGCGTGAACTTTGCCAATGGATTCCGGGATATCATAAGAAAGTTCATACCTGTCGCGGACATGGACTACCCTGGGCACCGGCAGAAGCGGTTCGAGCTGTTTTGTGACGCAAACCGGCCCGCTGCCCGGGCCTCCACCACCATGGGGGGTCGAAAATGTTTTGTGGAGGTTGAGGTGCAATACATCCACACCGAGGTCCGCCATGTTAACCATACCCATCACGGCGTTCATATTGGCGCCGTCTGCATATACCAGACCGCCTCTGGCATGTACGATGTCCGATATCTGTTTGATATTTTCTTCAAAAAGTCCCAGTGTGTTCGGGTTTGTGACCATGATGCCCGCCGTGTCCTCATCCATGAGGGCATCCACATCGTCCGGTGAAAGAACTCCCTGGGTATTGGACGCAAGGGGAACCGATCGGAAGCCGCACAGGGCAGCACTTGCAGGGTTGGTGCCGTGGGCCGTATCCGGTATGAGGATTTTGGTTCGTCTCTCTTTGTTTTTCATGTGAAAAGCGTAAAACAGGAGCATGCCGGTGAGTTCTCCCTGGGCACCGGCGGCCGGTTGCAACGTGACGGCCGGCAGTCCTGTGATTTCGGCCAGATGTTTTTCAAGATCATACATGATCTTGAGCGCACCCTGTGCCAATTCCGGCGGAAGCAGAGGATGAGCCTGGGCAAGACCCGGCAGTGATGCCTGGCGTTCATTGGTTTTGGGGTTGTACTTCATGGTGCAGGACCCCAGGGGGTACATGCCGCTGTCGACCCCGAAGTTCCAGGTGGAAAGACGGGTGTAATGTCTCACGACATCGACTTCACTCAAATCGGGGAAATCGGGTCCCGTTCCGATCAGTTCTTCAGCCAGCGGGGATGATGGGACATCGCTGTTTGGCAAGGAGAACCCGGTCCGTCCCTTTTTACCTTTTTCCCACAAAAGGGGTTCATTGAGTATCAGGCCGGTGGTACCGACACGTTCCTTCATGATGTCACCTCCTTGACCAGCAGGTCCATATCCGCTTTATCCATGGTTTCTGTTGCACACAACACATAGTAACCGGAAAACTCCGGATAATCCGGTGCCAGTGAAAGTCCTGGCACCAAATTTTTTGCCAGCAGCTTTGCATAGGTCTTCTTAAAGTCCCCCGGGAATTTGACGACAAATTCATTGAATACGGGTGTATCAAAGGGAACTTCAACTCCGGCAGTTTTCAATGCATTTTGGAGATAAGCGGCTTTGTCATGGTTTAATTGGGCCAGTTTTCGAATGCCGGTACCTCCCAGGGTTGCCATATACATGGCTGCGGCGGTGGCACACAATCCCTGATTGGAACAGATATTCGACGTGGCCTTTTCCCGGCGAATATGTTGCTCTCTGGTGGAGAGCGTCAATACAAACCCTCTTTTGCCTTCAATATCCTGTGTCCGGCCAACGAGTCGGCCGGGCATATTTCTCATGTAGGTTTTTTTGGCTGCAAACATGCCAAGACCGGGGCCGCCGAAAGATCTGGGAATACCCAGGCTCTGCCCTTCACCACAGGCAATGTCGGCTCCGAGGCTGCCGGGATTCCTTAACAGACCATAGGCAAGGGGCTCAGTGAAAGAGACGATGAAGAGTGTTTTGTTGTCCGATTGGATTTGCTCCCCAAGGGTGCTCAGGTTCTCGATGCATCCAAAATAGTTGGGTGATTGAACGGCCACGCCTGCAAAGGTCTCCAGATCCTTGAGGCCGCTCATGTCTGTCTGACCGGATTCCAGTATAGGGAGCTCGATAACTTCGAACTCAGTGGGTGCAAAGTAGGTTCGAACCACTTGCCGATACAGGGGATGGATAAGACGGGAAATAGCCACTTTTTTTCGCCGGGTGACCCGGACGGACATCAGGAGCGCTTCTGCCAGAGAGGAAGCCCCGTCATACATGGAGGCATTGGCCACGTCCAGACCCAGGAGACGGGTGGTAAGGGTCTGGTATTCATAAATAGCTTGAAGCGTGCCCTGTCTCATGTCCGGCTGTTAGGGGGTGTAGGCCGTTTAAAACTCCGACCTGCCCAGATGGTGCTTGACCACTTCTGGAATATAATGATCAGAGCTGCCGG
>JASJGV010000514.1:0-8235 GCA_033791325.1 Desulfobacterales bacterium
CAAAACGATAAGGTCTTTAACAGACAGCACGCATTTGTCTTCATCCACGTACTGCCCATCCATATGATAAATGTCCATTTAAGTCTCCTTCAATGACGCGAGTAAGCGTTCTGGGGATGTTTTATACCGCTTGTCATAATAATGTTCCGAAAATAGGATCGCGGCATAAGGGTTTGTAACAGAAAAACGGTCCTCAATCAGAACAATTTTCTGACAACCCCTATATAACAGGTTTTCACTTATGAAAAAAGGGATTGAATTCCATTTTCTTTCGAGGTTATAAGGAATAATGATCATGGAAAATTCTAAACACACTGATTACTCCGTTCTGGACAGGCCGGAAGTACTTACGGCCCTGTTTCATCCCCGACCGGAGACAGGTACTGTCGGTGGTGCAGGCGCAGGTATTGACCTGCTCATCCCCGTAGAGGAGGACATCCGGGTGGGCGCCCGTTTTCACATCGAGGATAAAGCCTGTCCGAATATTCTCTTTTTTCACGGCAACGGAGAAATCGTGTCGGACTATGATGACCTGGGCCCCATGTATCAACAGTTGGGAATTAATTTTCTGCCGGTTGACTACCGGGGATACGGTCGTTCAAATGGAGAGCCCTCGGTTGCCGGTATGATGAAAGACTGCCACACCGTTTTCACCTTTGTTCGTGAATGGCTGCAGGAAAACAGACACACCGGGCCCCTGATCGTCATGGGTCGTTCCCTGGGAAGTGCTTCTGCACTCGAGCTCGCATGGACCCAGAAAAGCAATATCGACGCCCTCATCATAGAAAGCGGATTTGCCCTGGCCGCTCCACTTCTCAGCTTGCTGGGGATCAACACCGAAGCCATCGGATTCAACGAGGAAAAAGGATTTCGAAATATCAACAAGATTCATGCATTCGAAAAACCGACCCTGATCATCCATGCGGAATACGATCATATTATCCCCTTTTCAGACGGCCAGTCCCTGTACGACGCTTCCCCTGCACCCGACAAAAAACTCATCCGGATACCCGGTGCCAATCATAATGATATTCTATTCCGGGGATTGTCCGATTATATGAACGGCATCCAAAAACTTATTGGGCGGTTGACACATGCCTAAGAAATTAAAAAACCTCATCGTCTTTGACATGGACGGTGTTATTGTGGACGTGTCTAAATCATACCGGGAAACGGTGCGACAGACCACCAGGTTGTTCTTTCAAGACGCGCCGGACTGGGACAGGCTGCCGGATCCCCTCTTTTCCCTGCATGATCTCGCCGACATCAAACAGAGCGGAGGACTCAACAATGACTGGGAGTTGACCTACCATGTTCTGAATTTGCTGATGACGCGGGTACGTGTTCCAGACCTGCCGGATGAAACAGACCCCTGGTTGCTGCATGAACAGACGCTTAAAAGGTGTAAACTCGAGGGTCTCGTCGACTTTCTGACATCAGAGGGTTTCTCTCTGGAGCAATTGCATCAAGAAGCTGGAAAGCATGCCAGTCCATTCATCCAAAAAATGTCCTCCAATGATGTGGGCACCGGGAATATCGTCAAACAGATTTTCCAGGAAAGATACCTGGGCAAAAACCTCTTTAAGTCAACCTACAACCTTCCGGCAAAAACCCATACAGGAGATGGCCTGATTGACAGGGAATCACTTCTGATAGGACCCGACGTCTTCCAGATGCTTGCGGAAATAAATCTGCTGGCCCTTGCCACAGGCCGCCCCGGAGCCGAGGCGGAATATGCCCTGGACCATTTTAAAATCCGTCCATACTTCAGGTCGGTTTTCAGTCTGGACGACTGTCTCCGTGAAGAAAAGAGCATCCTGGAAAAAGAGAACAAAACAGTCTCGTTGAGCAAACCCCATCCCTTTATGCTGGATGCCATTGCGGAAATTCACGTACAGGAAGCCGCGCGCAGGTACTATATCGGGGATATGCCGGACGACATGCTGGCAGCAAGCCGATCCGGGTATGCGTATACAGGCATCGGCATTGTCACGTCTGCACCAGATAAAATAAAATTACAGGAAGCACTCCTGAAATCCGGCGCCGACCACGTTATCCAGAATATCATTGCATTACCGGAAATACTCACCCATCATGACGGGAAAAACGGTTGTTTTGAAGCGGGAATTAGCGTCTCGGTATAAGGGACAGAACATCCAGGGGGTGTCTGGCAAGAAATTGGCAACCGTTTTCCATTAACTCAGTCACGGGCCTGAACCCCCAGGCCGCGCCCACGGAAAAGATACCGGCTGCTGCGGCTGTTTGCATATCGACACCTGTATCCCCCATGAAAAGGCAATCTCCTTTATCCAGATTCAGGTCATTCATGATACTCAATGCACCTGCAGGATCCGGTTTTTTGGGAAACCGGTCACTGACGCCGATGACGTTTTCAAATATCCATGTCGCAAGCAGCTTATCAACGTATTGCTGTGCAAAAACATGTGGTTTGTTGGACAGTACGGCCAACTGGATACCCTCATGGGTCAAATGATTCAACAGTTCGGGAATACCGTCATAGGGAGTTGTTGTGGCATTCCAGGTCTTACCGTATTCCACCATGGATTCCTGGACACATACCCGCACCGTGTCACGGGTCAATGCGGATTCAGGGAGCGCCCGCTTGACCAGCATCTCCCAACCGTCGCCAACAAAAAACCGATACCTGTCCACAGGATGCGTGGGGTACCCTTTATTGGACAAAATCCGGTTTACCGCATTCCCGATATCCGCCAGGGTGTCCAGCAAGGTACCGTCCAGATCGAAGATAACCGCTTTGACCCTACCCGGTCGATAGGGTTCTTTATTTATGAAGCTGCTCAATTGCTTATGACATTCCGAATTAATGGGAAATTTTCAATTTTTGTCCCGGATTAATGACCGCCTGCTTGGAAAGCTTGTTGAAAGTCATCAACTGGTTCAGTGACAATCCATATTTCTTGCTGATACTGTAGAGGGTTTCCCCTTTTTTAACCACATGGGTTTTGGCTGACTGTTTTGATGTCTGGCGCTTGACAACGGGTGCCTTAGCCTGTTTCGCCTCAGTTTTGACAAGCCGGGTCCGCAGCTTCTTTAATTGCTGCTCCATCGCACCGATTCTTTTAGAAAAAGAGGTTTCCAGGCGATCCAGCCTTACCGTCAACGGTTTTGTGGCCGGCCGGTTTTTATCGAGATCCGTCACCCGTTCGTTAAGCTCTTCCAGGGTCGTCATTCTGCTTTCGAGTTGTTGAAGACGCTGGTCCATTGCGGATAGCATGGCTTTGTCGCTGCCACCGGGTCGAATAGAAAAGAGAAAAATAACCAACAAGACCAATGGGATGATCACCATCCAGGAACCTGGCCGGGAGAAAACCGAAGCCAGGCTGGAACCAAAAGTGAGCTTGCGGGTTCTTAAAGGGGAGTAATCTTCCTCGAAAGTTCCTTCTTCCTCAGTCACCGTCTCAACACCATCATTAGAATTTTTCCATTTCATCCATCTTCCCTCCTGTTATAAGATCTTACATATTTTTTATTTTAAAAATCATACAACTGCAAGCAGCAATTTATCAGAATCAATAATTTGAACCGAAACAGTGAGCGCATTTCCCGTAGCTTGCTGCAGGGAATGCAAAATTAAAGTACAAATTTATCAAAATTTTCCCAAAATATCTCAAGGACAGTGTTATTTTCGATGAGCAATTCATGTAATGCATCTGGAATCACGACCCAATCACAATTTGACAGTCTTCGACAGATCTTCTCCTGCGCCGTTGCCGACACAATTTCATCACCACCCGCCAAAACCATCAGCACGGGTGTTGTAATGCTCTCAAAATACCCCTCAACCATCATATGCCGAATGGAATTAAACGTGGCATCAAGCCATCCAAAGGTTACACCTCCTATGGCGACGTCCGGATTTTTAGCTATCATCTGGATTGTTTGTTGAAAACGATGCGGGTCCCTGGTGAGATGATTCCCTGCAAAACGCTTTTTGGATGGGTCAAAATCGTTTGCCCGGGTAGCATAATATTTTTTAAAACCGCTTTTTATAGCGATTTTAGCAATTATCTTGAGCAGTTGCTTTAACATGGCCGGACCGGCAATATCGATCAAAGGAGAGGTTAGAACAGCCTTTGCCACCCTGCCCGGTTGGTCATGCAGATACCGAAGAGCGATATGCCCGCCCATGGAGTGTGCCAACATCAATACAGGCATGTCCTCTTTTTGCGGCACATAAATATCCATGAAACGGGTAAGATCCTTAAGGTAGTCATCATACGTCTCCACGTACCCCTTATGTCGATTTGGCAGCATACGATCAGACAATCCCTGACCACGCCAGTCGAATGTGACAACATCGAATCTTCTCAAAAGAAGTTGATCCACAGTTTCCCGGTACTTCTCGATAAATTCGGATCGCCCTCCCAGAAGAACGACCACACCCCGGCATGTCTCTGCCCCACATGTATAGGTATCAAAGCGGATTTTTAGGCCGTCATGTGCCTCAAACGTTTTCATCTGAAAAATCTACCCGTAATAAGTCACCGTAAAATACGTCAACCGTATGCATTGGCAACCCACTTTCCCTATTGATTCTTATCGTATTATCCATTAATTTAAATTTTCTGTCGTTCGGACCTATAAGCGGTATAATCGCGTCTCAAAAAATCGTGTTACGATTTTATACCAGACACTGTAATTCAGGGTCCAATGTTAATCAATCCCAAATAAAATCGCCAGGCGATTTTATGATATTCCCGGACAGGTGTAATATGTCAAAACACTCTCACAGATTTACGGATGAATACGATGGTTTTGTTGGTTTCGGGTTTAATCGCGAGACCGATGAAAATACGATCATCTATTACCTTCAGAAATTTTCAGATGATTCGTTGATGCAAACCCTTGTCAAGCGATTGACCGATCAGGATATGGCCGATATTTTTGACCTGTTGACCCGGTTATTAAAAGCCCATCTATCGGAAGAAGAGTATCATCATCTATTTTTAAAAGAATAACAAATTCGCTTTGCGATTTTATATGACGCGACTGCGTCGCTTAAAACAATCACTTGAGCCCTCGAATCCTTGGATCCTTTGACCCTCTATCTGTTTATTTATAATATTATATTTTAGATTGTTAGTACATATTAATTAAACTCTTTCATGAGGTAAACCATGTTCACAGAAACACAAATTGAGCGATACGCGGAGGTGCTGCTTTGGGGACTCAAAACAGCACGTAAGACCAGCCTGAATCAAGGAGAAATTTTTCTGGTTCGCTATAACCTGCCGGCAATCAAGCTCGCCGAGACGCTTCAGGCCCGGCTTCTCGACATGGGCATGAACCCGGTCATGCGAGCAGACGCCACACCCGTAATGGAACAGCAATTTTTCAATATCGCTGCACCACAACAGCTGGTATTTCAGCCTCCCGGAGAAAAAACCTTCTACCGGCATCTAAGCGGCAGTATTTTCCTGCATGCGCCGGAAGCCATAACCCATCTAAGCCATATAGATTCGAATAAAATCGCCAAGGCCGCCATTGCCAGAAAGTACATTCGAGACATACTGGAAAAGAGAGAAGAGCAGGGACTGTTCAGTTGGACACTATGCGTATTTCCCACAAAAGCACTTGCAAAACACGCCAGGCTTTCACAAAAAGCCTACACTTCTCAAATAATAAAAAGTTGTTTTCTGAACAGACGGTCGCCCATTGATGAGTGGAAACGCATCTTCCATAACGCGTCTGAAATAAAAGCATGGCTCAACAGCATGCAGGTCCAGCACTATCATATCGAATCACACCATATGGATCTCGAGATTACACCAGGGGAAAGCAGAAAATGGATCGGTATTTCCGGCCACAATATCCCCAGCTTCGAACTCTTTCTGTCACCGGATTGGCGGGGTACCCGGGGCGTGTATCATGCCGACCAGCCATCTTTTAGAAGTGGCAACTTGGTAAAAGACATTACGATCAGGTTTAAAAATGGGAAAGCCGTTGAGATAGAAGCAAAAAAGGGGCTCGCATTTATTAAAAAGCAACTCGCCATGGACCAGGGCGCTAACAAAGTCGGTGAGTTCTCTTTAACGGACAAACGATTTTCGAAGATCAATCAATTTATGGCCAACACCCTTTTTGATGAAAATTACGGTGGGGCCTACGGTAACTGCCACATTGCCCTTGGGGCCTCATATTCAGACACCTATGATGGCGACACGTCAACGCTTACCAAAAAGATCAAATCGAAACTTGGATTCAATGACTCAGCCCTGCACTGGGATCTCGTGAATACGGAAAAGAAACAGGTGACGGCACATCTGAAAGACGGGAAAACCATGGTTATCTATGAGAATGGGAAGTTTAAATACTGAAAAAAATTATACCTTATATTATCCAAAATCTTCCGGCGACAGGTTTTTGAGATATTCAGCCCATTTTTTACCCTCTTCGCTCTCATCTAAAACCTCCGGCTGGGCCTCACCACTTTTGGAGTGCTGTACCACCTTGTCGTCCACAAAGATGGGTGCACCAAATCTGAGCGCAATGGCAATAGCATCGCTGGGCCTGGCATCGACATCAAATGATATCTCACCGGATTCAAAGTAAATTCTTGCGAAAAAAGTATTCTCCTTGAGATCGCAGATCTCGATACGTGTCACATCAGCCTTGAATCTCTCGGCAACATTTTTAAAGAGGTCATGGGTCATGGGGCGGTCAAATTCAATCTTCTGGAGGGCCGATGCAATAGAGGTAGCTTCCAACAAACCGATCCAAATCGGAATCGCGTGGTCCTCTTTTTCTGATTTCAAAATGATAATCGGCGTATTGGATGCTGGATCCATGGTTAATCCTGCAATAGTCACTTTATGCAGCATAACTTTCTTCTCCTTTGACAAGGGAATGCCCCGGGTCACATGTGACTGCGCTGCCCCATAGTGAATGGGGAAATGTCTTTTCAATCCTTACACAGACCATCTTTCCAACCTCGACACTCGTTTCGGCACATGAACCGCTCTGAACAAAATTAACGATTTTATTACCGGTGGTTCTGCCGGTCCATTGAACAGCCCCGGGCGCCCTGCCCTGGTTTTCACTGGTCTGCTTTTTACTGTAACCTTCCACAAGAACTTCCTGGACGCTTCCCTTCAATCGAGCATGAATTTTCTCGGTGATGCGTGCCTGCAGATTAAAAACGTCCTGAAGACGCTGTTTTTTTTCTTTCTCTGTTATTTTTCCCCTGAATCGACCGGCAGGTGCACTGGGCCGATCTGAATAGATGAAAGCAAACAGACCGTCGAATTCAACCTGCTGGATAATGGCGATGGTTTGTTCAAAATCCGCTTCGGTTTCACCTGGGAACCCTACGATGATATCGGATGTAATGGCGATTTTCGAACATGCTTCTCTCAACTTTGTAACCATCTCCAGATATTTTTCACGGGTATATCGCCGATTCATTCGTGCCAGTACGTCATTAGAACCCGATTGTACGGGCAGATGAATGTGATGGCAGAGTTTTTCCACCGATTGAAATGCATCGATCAGGTCGTGCGACAGGTCTTTGGGATGTGACGTGGTGAATCGAAGACGAAATAGACCGTCAATGTCATTAATCTGCTTTAAGAGTGCCGAAAAATCACAGAGGTCCTGTTTTTGTCCATAACTGTTGACGTTTTGTCCCAGGAGGGTAATCTCCCGGACACCATTTGCAACGAGCGATTTGATTTCATTAATAATATTTTCAGGTTCCCGATTCGTTTCCCTTCCCCGGACATACGGTACAACACAGTAAGTACAGAAATTATCACACCCGCGCATGATGGTGACAAACCGCGAAACCTCCTGAGGTTTCGCGGGGGTGGAAATATCTGTTGCTTCCTGGATCTCCTGAGACATATCCACATCGACAATCCGACAACGGTGCTTTTCGATTCTCTCAATTGCCGCAGGCAAGCGATCGATGGCCTGGGTACCCAGGACAAAATCGACATGCGGCATCCGTTCGATAATCTTTTGCCCCTCCTGCTGGGCAACACACCCACAGACACCCACCATCAAACGAGGTTTTCCACGTTTCATTTTGGCCAGACGACCAAGAAAACTAAAAGCCTTCTGCTCGGCTTTTTCTCTTATGGAACAAGTGTTTACAATGATCAAATCGGCTTCTTCAACCCTAGGTTCCGTTACATATCCAAGTCGATGCAGCCGCTCTGCAATCTGTTCGGAGTCATAAACATTCATCTGACA
>JASJGV010000515.1:0-6192 GCA_033791325.1 Desulfobacterales bacterium
GATGTTATAATACGCGACTGCGTCGCTATTGTATTAACCCGGCGACTAAATAGCTAAACCCTGTCATGCCGGACATGATCCGGCATCTAGTGTCTTTCTGGATTCCCGCCCCCTTCCTACGAAGGGGCAGGCACACGGGAATGACAACCGTAACATATTTAATTGCCGGAGAAATAAAAGCGAAGCTTTTCTCCTTTAAAATAAATCGTATAACGATTTATTTTAAAGGAAAGGTATTGGTTTACCGGTTCGAAATGCAAGGGCCTGGCAGGTGGCGATGAGTTTCCTGCCGGGCCCGTATACCTTAATGTCATACGTGGCTGTTTTTTTGGTGCGGCCCACTTCACGGGCTTCCGCCCGAAGTCTTGATCTGTCTTTCGGACTGGCGATATAGGTGACGTTTACATTCAGTGCAACGGCAATGGTTCCATGGGTCTGGCAGGCCGTTTCAAAGGCTTCGTCTATCAACGAAAAAATGGCGCCACCGTGGGCCCGATTATAAATATTATTCATCATGTCGGGGTCATAGATCATTTCCACCGCGGAAATTCCGGTGTCTAACTCCACCAGCTCGATCTTGAAAGTGCGAGCCAGCGACTCGTTTTTGACTGCGGATTCGATGGCATTCTTAATCTTAAGATCCATGGTTTTATCTCTTGGGGATTGGACAATCCATAAAGGGATGCTTACGGTTTCACCTTGCACTATGATGATTAATTAAAATAATGTCAACCGGCTCTAAATACATGACGTTTACTACCGTTTTCATAAGCATATGTAATTCGCGTGGTATAAAAAAAAGCACACAAACACGAAAACACGAAAGCGCTTAATGTTTCAAGACCTTTTTTGTACTTTCATGTTTTCGTGATAAAAGATCTTCTTGTTTTCCCCGACAAAGCGGAATTTACGATGTGCGTCAATCGGTTTGTTCGGACTGGGAACGTTAATGACAAATCAAATCAATAGGATTGTATTCGAAAAACCGGACCTTAGCAGTCTGACCCGAAAGAACACTGTGGTGGATATGCATTTTCACTCTATCTTTTCAGACGGTCGAAATCGTGTTGAAGAGATTGTGGAATATGCGGATTATCTGGGTGTCGGGGTGGCAATTACGGATCATAACACTATTCAGGGGGCTGTTGAGATCGATGCTTATGACAAGGTCTTGTCGATTCCGGGCATTGAGGTGACATCGTATGAGGGAACCCATCTCCTGGCCTATTTTTACGACATTGAAGGCCTTGGCCGGTTTTATGAAGAGAGTGTCGCACCTTACATGGGCAGGGAGGTGATGAGCTCAATCAATCTTTCCCTGGAAGACATCATTGGGCGCGCCAAAAGACTGGGTGCTGTCACCATCTTTCCACACCCGTTCTGCGGTATTTATACCGGTATTGCCACCAACCATCATTTTGAAAAGAAAGACTTAAATGAACTCTTCCAAATGGTGGATGGGGTAGAAGTCATCAACTCAGAGAACATGAATAAATGGAATTTAAAGTCGGCTCTCCTGGGCTTCAACTTGAACAAGGCTATCAGTGGGGGGAGCGACGGTCACAGTCTGTATCAACTGGGGAGAGTGGTTTCCTATGCAGCATGTGCAAATGATCGACGAGCATTTCTATCTGCAGTAAAAAACGGCCGGAACAAGGTGGTTGGCAAAGAAATTGATATCTTTCGAAAGGTGCAATCCGGTGGTATCAAGCTGAAATCCAACCTGAAGAATTATCCCGACCTCATGGAAAAGAATTTCAGTTATGGGCGCAAAGTTATCCATGTCAAATCAAAAACATTCCGGGACCGTGTCAAGACGCGTATCGATGACAGTATTCGGAATAGAAACAACTTTCTATAGAACCAAAACCCCTATATCCCAAAATTTGAAACCTGGTCCATTGGGCCAGGTCAGGGCTATTTGGCTATTCGGATTTAGAATTTATCAAACCCTGAATGGGCATGCCATGAATCCCTTATAGGGTTGAATCAGGGCCGGGTCCTTTGGAGCCGGGTATCGACTTGGTCGGGTAATTTTGGGAAAGCCAACGGGTCAATTGTTCGACGCTGATGATGTTATTTGAAATCAGAATATTGATGATGTCGGTGCCGGCCATACAAATTACCGGATGCTCCTGTTTCCTGAAAGCCTCATAAGCCTGCCGCGTTAAAACCGACGTTGTTACCAGTACGCCAAACTGCCGGTTTCCCAACCGGGAGAGCATCTTCAATACTTCCTTTACCCCGATTGATTTTCTTTTGCGGGCCCCAATACCGGGATTGTAGCATTTGGATTCCACGAGAAATCCCAGGCGAACCGGGTCGGCATCGATACCCAGTTGAAAACCTCCGCTGATGCCGTATGTTCCGTCAGATGAATGACGATTGACACGCCCCAGGGTAATTTTTGAATCGGTCAGGGCATAGATGTCAGCGGCAAAATGAAGGAATTTGTACGGTTCAGATGAAAAATAACGGTAAAGCTTGAAGAGCATGGCTTTGCGCAGATCGTCCTTTGGCAGTTGCATGCCCGGCGACCGTACACCCAGACAATGTTTCTGTTGAAGAGGTCGATAAAGCCCGCTTTTGTGCCACATCTTCCAGACAATCGGCCGGTGGGGTGAATCTTTTATGCCGGTTTCCAGATCATCGATCCAGGCCCTTTTGATCACCGGGATATCCAGAACCGTGAATGTCGCACGATAGTTCCAAAAACGTTTGGATTCAAATTGTTTCTGCTTGCGAATTAGGTCGTTCGGCGGTTTTAAACCGGGTGATCCCGGCGCGCAGACCCCAAGGAATCGAATGGATCGGGGGCTGGCCTTGTTGGGATGCTTGCTGAACAGAAAGATCGGGGGAACATGGCATCTGGGATCTTTACTGCTGTGGAGATTTTTATATAGATTCCTCAGGATCAAATTTCCATGTCTGGGTGTGTCATGGATGCCATGGTCTGGGGATCTGTTGTCACCATAACAGACAATCGTTCCGGATTCGGGATCCATTGTATCGGGCCACTGCCTGTTGTCTGTGTTGATGGTTATGATGAGGTAATTCAGACTTTCAACAGACCCGCAATAACGAAAACCTCCGGAATTGCCGCCTTTCAACAACCTGGCAAGCGGGTCATCGGAGATATTACCGATGTGGCCACCTTCATAAACAGCACCTGTCGTCAGGTGGACACCTTCCAACTGTTTAAAGGGTATGGTGATTAATTTGTTATTCAATATCAGAAACCCGGTCTTCTATTACAGGATAGAGGAATATGCTGATACCGTGAAAATAACAGACAAGAATACAGGATTCAGGAGACAGAATTCAGAATAGGATTGAATATAGAGGCGTTTAGGCTACAGGCCGCTAACAACCTAACAGCCTTCTGTCTTCTGATTTCTCTGATCCATCTACTTAGCGATAAAGCCCCTTCTAAGGGTAACTCGATACAGGGCCGTTTGGACGCATGTATCTATTTACGCAAGCGACTATCCATAAGGCAAACCAGCATGAAAGGAAGCTCATAGAGAAACTCTATGATAAACCCCAGTATGGCCATTATCACAAGGGCAGGTAGTTTAAAGATGATAAAAATAGACTGGGATTTCGTTCTTCTGTTTTTAATAGCCGTTAACTTGGCTTTCATGATGGTATTATCCAATCATTCAGTGAACCGCAACAGCGCAAGCATTCCCAGCAGTTTGCGACGGGGAGCTTCAAAATTGTTGCAACCATAGCATAGATACAACCGGGAATCTATCCCAAAAGAACGGGATTGCGGTGTGCTATCCTAAGCGTGGACAATTCACACAAAAAGCAGTATATAGGGTCTGGAAAAAAAGTTTTGAAATCACTTTTGCAACTCAAGGCAAACACTTGTTACATCCGTTCCTGAACCAAAATAGCGAGCGTATTCCCCATAGCTTGCTGTGAAGTCCTTCAATACATGGGGAAGTGGGCCTTTCAAGACAATGGGCGAGAAGCTTCAAGTAGATATAGGCCGGGACCTTCTGCTGAAGAACCCGGTGATGACTGCATCGGGAACATTTGGTTACGGTAGTGAGTATAATGAATTTGTCGATTTGAATTACCTGGGGGGGATTATTGTCAAAGGCCTGTCATTGAAACCTTCTAAAGGAAACCCACCACCGAGAATCGTAGAAACCCCGAGCGGTATGCTGAACGCAATCGGACTGGAAAATGTTGGTATTGACGCTTTCATAACCGAAAAACTACCTTTCCTGAAAAAATTCCCGACACCGGTCATTACCAATATTTATGGCAGGGACATGGACGAATACGCAGCCCTGGCCTCACGTGTGGAAGAAACAGAGGGGATTGCCGGTGTGGAGGTCAATATTTCCTGCCCGAATGTCAAACTCGGGGGTATTGCTTTTGGAGCCGACCCTGTTTCGGCTTATCGTGTTGTCCAGGCTGTAAGGAATCAAACGACCAAGCATGTAATGGTGAAGCTGTCACCAAATGTTACCGATATTGTCGAAATTGCCGGCCGTGTTGAAGATGCCGGTGCTGATTCCCTGTCTTTGATCAATACGCTTACGGGAATGGCGGTGGATATCGATACCTGCCGGCCAAAGTTGGCTAATATTACCGGCGGTCTCTCCGGACCGGCCATCAAACCCATTGCCTTACGAATGGTCTGGCAGGTTGCCCAAAAGGTCCATATTCCTGTGATTGGCGTAGGTGGCATCATGACGGCTCAAGATGCCCTGGAATTTCTTGTTGTGGGGGCCACGGCGGTACAGGTGGGAACAGCTAATTTTGTCAATCCCCGGGCGACCATGGAGATTGTTCAGGGAATAGAACGGTTTGTTGAACGGAAGAAACTAAACACCATCATGGAATTGGTTGGTTCACTGAACCCCAACATGGTATAAAAAACATGGTAAAAGAAGGGATGCAAAAATGAAACGAATTTTATTCTGGTTGATCTGTCTGTTGCTTGTCCTGGGGGGAAAAGCGTTTGCTGATGAGGCTGATGCCATTATGGGTGCGTGGTATACAAAGGACAACAAGGCGCTCGTGCAAATTACCAAAACAGATAATACATACAGCGGCAAAATCGTGTGGCTCAATGAGCCCAAGAATGAAGATGGTTCAGAGAAGCTGGATACCAACAATCCTGACCAATCCATGCAGGACAACCCCATCATCGGGTTGAATCTGGTGAACGGATTTGTCTATAAAGGCAAGAACAAGTGGGGGGAGGGGACAATTTATGATCCCGACAACGGTAAAACCTATTCCTGTAAGATGCAGTTGAAGGAAGACAATAGCTTGAAAGTACGAGGGTTTATCGGTGTTGCTTTGATCGGGAGGACCCAGGTGTGGACACGCAAATAAATTCGCAAAACGAATTTATACTACGCGGCGCTGCCGCTATAAGACCCTATCAATAAATTTCATGGTCTTTTTCGTGGTTTCGACCTTTCGTGATTTCGTGATAAAAGCTCTTTTTCTTTTTGTGTTTTATCCGGGTTGGAATGAAGGTATATTGGATTACTATCAATTAACATTAAAGGGAGCACATCATGATGAAAAGAATTTTGGTTTTGGTGACAATGTTGGTTTTTGCAGTGGGGACGTGGTCCGTAGGGTTTGCAGGGGACATGGAAATCCTGGGCGTGACGTTTCCAGGAGAAAAGGTGGTGGAGGGTAAAACATTGAAACTTAATGGGGTTGCCTACAGGAAAGCGCTTGGCATCGTAAAGGTCTATGTAGTAGGCTTGTATCTGGAGAATCCGACCACTGAAGCCGAAGAAGTCATAAACTCGGAACAAGTCAAGCATCTTCTCACTCATTATTTAACGAGCAAAGCGACCGTAAAAAAGCTCCAAGAAGGATTTTTGGAGGTTATCGAAAAATGTAACCCACCTGAGATGGTGACCAAACATCGGAGCGATATTGATGAATATGCATCGTGGCTCGACAAGGATATGGCGCCTGGCCTAACCTCTTTTTCGACCTATGTGCCTGGCAAAGGGCTGACAATGACGTATCAGGGAGAAGTCAAAGGGACGATCCCTGGAGATGAATTTATGAAAATGTATTATCGATATAATGTCGGTGAAAAGGCGCAAAAGCGCATACGTAAGGGATTACTAGGACTATAGCTGTAATTGTATATTATCGTGCGTTTTGTGGAAAAAAATTAAAAGCAATCACGAAAACACG
>JASJGV010000516.1:0-3130 GCA_033791325.1 Desulfobacterales bacterium
CACGGATCAGAAAATGATATACCGGCTCAGTGGCACACTTGAAAAACGGATTGCGGTTCTGCTGAACGATTGTGCCCAGGGATAACAATAATCACTACATTGATTATGAGCGATAAGCTATAAGCACTTAGCTTCTTATTGCTTATAGCTTAAAGCTTATGGCTTTTCCCCTGAGCTTTTTCCCCTCAAAATCCAAATCCTATGAAATCTGAAAGTAAAAGACGTGTGGTTATTACCGGTGCCGGGGTTATATGCGCCATCGGACAGACCATGGTTGATTTCCAATCAAATCTTTTTGAAGGTTTGTGCGGTATCAAGGAGATTGATCTTTTTGACACAGCCGGGTACACCTGCCGTCTGGGAGGTCAGATCGACAGGGGAAATTTAAAAGAACGATTGCTGCCGCGACAAACCAAACGGATTTCTCGGTGTGACCTGTTGGGCCTGATTGCTGCAAGAGAGGCTGTCTCGAACTCCCGCATGGATTTCGAGCGGGCAGATACGGAACGAACGGGTGTTGTCATGGGCGGCGGCGCCGGCGGTATGCTGTCCTGGGAAAAGTTTCGTCGCGACCTGTGGCAGGGTCGTCCAAAAAACAATGCATCGCGTGTTCTGGCCTCATCCCCCTGCACATTGACCGATCTAATTGCCAATCATCATGGCATCAGTGGTGTTCGTTCCACCATTACAACCGCCTGTTCATCCAGTGCAAATGCCATTGGATACGGTTATGATCTGATTCGATCCGGAGATGTCGATCTGGTCGTTACCGGTGGAAGCGAGGCGCTTTCAGAACTTACATTTGCCGGATTCAATTCCTTGAAAGTGATGTCACCAGAGCCTTGCCGGCCTTTTGACAAACATCGTCGCGGTCTTTCCCTGGGAGAGGGCGCCGGGATTGTAATTCTCGAAGAATACACACACGCGCTCGAAAGAGGCGCGGGAATGCTGGCGGAAATGGCGGGGTATGCGGTGAATGCCGATGCCTACCATATGACGTCTCCTGACCCGGAAGGTCTTGGCATGTTCCGTGTCATGTCTAGTGCGCTTGAGCGCGCCGGTATCGAAACGGAAAGAGTGGATTATATCAATGCCCACGGTACGGCAACAAAGATCAACGACCACATGGAGACACGGGCCATTCAACGGCTGTTTGGAAAAAAAAACCTGGAGCGGATAACCGTCAGTTCCACCAAGTCCATGGTCGGGCACTGCCTGGGAGCCTCCGGCGCGATTGAGGCCGTTGCCACGATACTGGCGCTGGACCAACAGGCAGCGCCCCCCACGGTACACCTGGATGAGCCGGATCCCCTTTGCAATCTCAATCATGTGACAGATTTATTTCGTAAACAGAAAATCCTTGTTGCTTTGAGCAATTCTTTTGCATTTGGCGGCAACAATACATCGCTGGTTTTTAAAAAACTGACATGAGGGAAAAAATGAGGGTAAAAGGGTCGGAGGCGATACAAGAATTAGAGGGTTTAAGGGTGATACAAGGGTTTGAGAGTAGCTGAAGTCAACCAGCGAATAACACCTAACAGCCTAATAGTCTACAGCCTAACAGCCTGATATAATCTATCAAAGTTGTGCGAATTTACTCAAATTATTAATTACGGATTGAACTAACAAATGACCGCAATCAGCATTACCGGCATGGGTGTGATCAGTTCTCTGGGAGTGGGCCGGGAGGCTTTCTGGGAAGGGTGCCTGGCGGCACGGTCCGGTTTTCGGCAGATCACGGCATTCGATACAGACTCGTATAGCACAAACGTGGGTGCATGTGTCGTTGATTTCAAACCGGCCGATTTCATGCCACCCATGACCTACCGTAGGATGAGCCGTATTTCGAGAATGGCTGTTGCTGCCAGCATCGAGGCCGTCGATGACAGCGGGCTTTGTCTGGACAGGATGAACAGGGAGCGTGTGGCTGTGGTCATGGGGACGTCCTATGGCAGCAGCTCCCATGTAGACGGCTTTTATCGCAGCCTGCTGGCGGATGGTCCCCGGGGTGCGCAACCCTTGCTTTTCCCCGAAACGGTTCCCAACGCGCCCGCCAGCTATATTTCGATTTACCACAACATCCAGGGGCCAAACGCCACCTTTTGCCAGAATGAAATTTCAGCGGAAACAGGCCTGGCCTATGCCAGGTCTCTCTTGGATCAAAACATCGTGGATGTGGTTCTATTGGGTGGTGCCGAGGAGTTGTCTGAAATTCTCTTTGGATGCTACGATGCCGTAGGTGGATTGAATAAGATTCGGGTGAACGAAGGAGAGGGTATCCAACCGAAACCAGGTAGCGGGTTAATCCTGGGGGAAGGTGCAGCCGTGCTCGTCATGGAAAGAAGAGAATCGGCCAGGCAGAGAGGTGCTAAACTATATGGCAGTCTGGTTGCGGATGTTATCGCGGGAGGTGTTTCTGCCATGGGTCACTACGCAATGAAAGGGCAGCCCATAGCCAGGACTATTGTCCGCGCTATGGAGAAAGCCGGCATCAAACCAGGCGACATCGATCATATCAGTGTTTCTGCCAATTACGCCAAAGAACTGGATCCCATGGAGTTTGAGCAGGTCGCAAGTTGTTTTCAGCCTTCGGATGGGGAGTTGTGGGTATCGCCGCTGAAATATTTGATAGGAGATTTCGGTGCTGCAGGAACCACACGTGCCGCCGCCGTTCTACTCAGCCTGTATCACCAGATTTCCTTGCCGGCGCTTCCCATCTCGACCTTGAAAATGCAAGAAAAAAAGCCCCTCGAGTGGAGGCCATATGAACGTGGAACCATCAACAACGCTTTGATGACCGGTACCACGTTTGGGGGAGGCACAGCCAGTCTAATATTTTCCAGGTAATCAGATGATTTTCTGCCGGCGCCATCTACTGCTTTGAACCCCTTAAAAAAGCATCCAAGGCCTCGATCATGATGGCGTTTAGGGAGGTGTCGGTCTCTTCTCCATATTTGCGGACCCGATCTGCGAGCACACACGGGATAGTAACTTTTAGGTCTTCACAATCATTTTTCATGGATTTATTCATGGTCATTATTTTCCTGGTCAGTTGATAGATTTGATTTGGATATCAGCCCGAGCTGGATACCCGTTCACCGAACTGTTCGGTCACCAGTTTTTCAACTTC
>JASJGV010000517.1:0-4455 GCA_033791325.1 Desulfobacterales bacterium
AAGGACCGAGGGATTTTAAGTCCCTTGCGTCTACCTATTCCGCCACCCAGGCATATTTTGATGGCTTGAGATGTATCGATTAATGGAAGTATTGTCAAGCCAAGATGTTGGCGTGTCGAGGGGTACGGTGCAGCCAAAACAGGCTGTTAAGCCTGTCGACATGGCTGGCTTAAACAGAGGATCGATGCTTGCCAAGCAAACGTGCTCATGATAATAAATCTGTTTCATATGAAAAAGAAAACGAAAATCCCTCCTTTGGTTCTGGCATCCAAATCTCCCAGGCGAAAAGAACTTCTGGAGCAGGCAGGTCTGACATTTGCGGTTGTTCCTAGCTGTTTCGATGAGGATAGTCTCAACATTTCAGTACCTGAAAATCTGGTTAAGGCCTTGGCAGAGGCCAAGGCCAGAGATGTTGCCGGTGCTTATCCTGAAAGTTGGGTCATCGGTGCCGACACCATCGTTCTGATCCATGGCGAGATATTGGGCAAGCCGGACTCCAGGGAAACAGCCCGTCGAATGATTCAAAAGTTGAATGGTCAGGCCCACGAAGTTTATACTGGTTATGCCATTTTTTGTGAAACCATGAAGACCTGTATCTCAGGTGTTGAAAAAACAGAGGTTTATTTCAGGGATCTCAGTCAGCAGGAAATCGAATGGTACATTCAGACCGACGAACCGTATGACAAGGCCGGGGCATATGCCATTCAGGGCTTGGGATCGTTTCTGGTCAAACGGATTTGTGGGTCATATACCAATGTCGTAGGGTTGCCGGTTTGTGAAGTGCTTGAGCATCTTCTTAAGAAAGGTATCGTAGCGGTGTCTAATGAGAACCATTGGCGGATTTGCGCATACCCCCAGGTTGCATAAAAAACTTGGGTCTATAAAGGGAACTCCTTGATGAAAGACCGACTATCAATGATACGCAGCAGAATCGAAACTGCTGCTTTAGATTGCGGGCGACGGCCGGAGAATATTCAGCTGGTCGCCGTGAGTAAAACCGTGCCTGGTGAAAGGCTTCTAACAGCTGTTGAACTTGGCGTAACGGTTTTTGGTGAAAATTATGTCCAGGAAGCCCGGGAAAAATTCAATACTCTCTATGCACATCCTCTTACCTGGCATTTTATCGGTCATCTTCAATCAAACAAAGCCAAATATGTTGTGAAAATATTCGATCTGATCCATTCAGTCGATTCCTTGAAACTCTCAAGAGAAATTGATAAACAGGCCGGAAAGATCGGCAAAGTTCAGGGCGTGCTGGTTCAGGTCAACATCGCAGAAGAAACCAGCAAATCAGGCGTTCTTCTCAAAGACACGGCCCAACTCGTGACCGAGATGAGTCAACTGCGCTATCTTGAAGTCAAGGGCCTCATGACCATGCCGCCCTATTTTAACGCCCCGGAAAAAGTGCGACCCTATTTTAAAGCCTTGAGAAAGCTGCGAGATCAGCTTCGGGATATGGAGATCCCAAATGTTGCCATGGATGAGCTTTCCATGGGGATGACCGGTGATTTTGAGGTGGCTATTCAAGAAGGCGCTACCCTGGTTCGCATCGGGACAGCCATTTTTGGAGAACGCGTATGAAAATATTATTGCACACCTGCTGCGCACCCTGTGCAATTGTTCCCATCGGGTTACTACAACAGGCAGAATTTGAAGTGATGGGGTACTTTTACAGCCACAACATCCATCCCTATACGGAATGTTTGAAGCGGCGAGAAACCCTTGAGACATACGCGGGTTCCATCGGACTGCGCGTCATCTATTCGGAAGGCTACGACATGGAAAATTTCCTTCGTAATGTTGCTTTCCGGGAGAAAGATCGGTGTACCTACTGTTACCATGATCGTCTTATGGCCACCGCTCTCATGGCACGACGTGGTAAATTCGATTATTTTACGAGCATCTTGTTGTACAGCAAATTCCAGAAACACGAGGAAATCAAATCCATTGGTGAATCCGTCGGAAAGGACATCGGCATACCGTTTTACTATCAGGATTTTCGAACCGGCTGGAAAGAAGGCATTGAAACGTCTAAACAGCTTAAGATGTACCGTCAGTCGTATTGTGGGTGTATTTACAGCGAGAAAGAAAGATATTATAAATAAAATCGACTTTCTTTTTTATTCCGTCATTTAAAACCTGGTTCTTTGGGCCAGTTTAGAGATATTTGGCTATGCCGGTAGCGGTCGCTTATTAAATCAGAAGCACGAAATCCGAAATCCTAAACAATACCTAATGATCCAAATTCGAATGATCAAAACAAGACCTTGGAGTTACCAGGTAAAGCACTCTGTTTTAATCATTTGAGCATTTGACATTTGGATTTGTTTCGTATTTCGATATTCAGATTTAGAATTTATCTAAACCAAAGGTCCCCATGTTTGCTAATTTTTTCTATTTCATTATTGCCCTGTTGGTCTATTCCACCTATCAGCCATCCGACACAACCAACTTTACGGCACTCCAGAGCTTTCTTTTGTTTTTGTTATTACTAGTTGTTTACACGGCATATACATGGCGACAATTCCAGTGTTTGAATCGAAAGATAACCATCCATGGCAATGCCGAGAGTGATTCTCGATTCACATCGTTGCTCACCCGGCAGTCGATTTTAGCGATATTCATTTTTGCAGCAAATATATACGGGCTTAATCTGTCATCATTTGTATCGAACTTCCATTTTTTTGTTCTGTTCCCAACAGTGCAGGCACTGCTGTTTATACTACTGTTCGTTGGCTATCTGTCCATTCTATGGGCGTGTGCTCACCGGTCCTATCAAAGACTGTATCATTCCAGGATTGGCAGACGGGCCTATGTGATATCGAATATCTTATTTTCAATGCCGGTGTTACTCCCCTGGATCGTTATTTCTGGACTTTCCGATATCATACATATCCTGCCATTAGGTTTTTTAACCCGTTTTCTCTCTACCCCGGAAGGTGAAATCGTCTTTTTTATGATCTTTCTCGCCATGGTCGCCATCATGGGGCCTCTGCTGATCCAAAAATTCTGGGGTTGTCAGCCCCTGGAACAAGGTGTGCACCGCACCCGCATCGAAAACCTCTGCCAGTCCGTCAATTTGAGATATCGAAATATTCTCAACTGGCCGATTTTTGAAGGCAGGGTCATTACTGCCGGTGTCATGGGGCTGGTAAAACGATTCCGGTATATTCTGGTGACCCACGCCCTGCTTAATATTCTGGACCCACGTGAGGTGGACGCCGTTATCGCCCATGAAATCGGACATGTAAAAAAGCACCATCTATTGTTTTATCTCTTGTTTTTCGTGGGTTACATGGTCATTTCATTTTCGTTGCTGGATCTGATTGTCTATGCAATGATTTATTTCGATCCGCTTATCCAGGCTTTCAACCGCATGGGGTTTAACCCGGTTACGGTTACATCCTTCCTCTTCAGTCTGGTTATCATTACGACCTTTTTAATTTATTTCCGTTTTATTTTCGGTTTTTTCATGCGCAATTTTGAACGCCAGGCGGATGCGTATGTATACACGATATTCGATACGGGGGTATCCCTCATCAGTACCCTGAAAAAAATAGCCTTTACAGGCAAGCAATCACCCAACAAACCCAACTGGCATCATTTCAGCATTACCGAACGGATCGAGTTTTTAAAAAAATGTGAATTAGATCGAACCCATATAGGCAGGCAGAATAGTAAAATACGCAGGAGCATCGGGATATATCTGGCGGGGCTCGTTATCATCGGCGGCATGGGGTACCAACTCAATTACGGTGAAGCCGGTGCGATACTCAATACCCATTTTTTTGAAAAAGTCATAGCCAAGGAGCTTGAAAAAACACCTGGAAATGCGGATCTGCATACCATGATGGGGGATCTTTATTTCAACGGGAACAACTACGGCGATGCGGCATTTCAATATGAAAAAGCCATTGGATTGGAGATGCAGCATTCACGGGCGCTCAATAACCTGGCATGGCTTTACGCTACATGTGAAGATATCAGCTTTCGTAACCCGGAGAGGGCACTTGCCCTGGCCAAAAGAGCCGCTGCCCTGGAAAGGGAGGCACACATTCTGGACACACTTGCAGAAAGCTATTTTATCAATGGTGATACTAAGGCGGCCCTGGCGGTAGAAAAGGAAGCACTGTCACTCACAAAAAAGGACAGGTTCTATTACCAGCAACAGATAGAGAAATTCGAGAAAGGGTTGAAAAATGGGGCCGATCAGAAATGATTTCTGCTGCTGGATTCAGTCCGAGAAAGAATTCAGGACCTTTCATGGTGATTTCTTAAAGATGAACGTCCAACATCGATGGCGTCGTAAAAAGCCCCATCTACTGCGTTGTAGTATTTTTTCAGACACTCGGCATACGACATGTATGGCCTCGTTCCTGAAAAAACACTACGCCTTGTATATGAACCTTTTTACTTAGCCATCCATAGTTGAACCCGTGAATTTTTACGAGACCA
>JASJGV010000518.1:0-5702 GCA_033791325.1 Desulfobacterales bacterium
CATTAACCATAATAACATCCTCCTTTCAAAATATTTTCAAAATCTTAAACTGGAGGATGCAACATATGAAAATAAATTGTTCCTGCAGAAAAAAATCGCCCCGCCATTTGAAGATGGGTCCTTGTTGAATTTATCTAATAATAGCACCTTATGGTGGGAAAGCAAGTTAATAAGCTGTTATTTTTAAATGGATCCCCACGGGTAAACCCGTGGTCCCATTAAAATAAACGTATAAATACAATCTATTAGGCGGACAAACAATGATCTATGCATGTTCTTGGAATTGTAATAGTATTTTCAGGTTGTATTCGCCTCAACCATGCCTTTCAAGGCTTCAGGAAGAAACGGCAGGCAACTGAAGATTTTCTTTTCCAACTCTTTTGACTTGCCCCACAACCCCAGGATTCTCTCGCGGTTTTCCACACCATCCCCATATCTTTCAAGGATGTACGATAGACGATCTGCCAAGAGAACGATCTGGTCGTGCAGCACGCGCTTATCTGCATAATTGACGATCTCAGCTTCCACCGGGCTGCCGGAAGCAACATAGGTATCCAGCTTGACATGCTGCGCGATGACACGCCCTACTTCGGCGAATCCCTTTTCCCGCAGAAACTTCCCACCGGTCTCAGCATGATTTTCGTTGGTACGGAAGCTTCTCGTTTTGGTAATATCATGCAGCAGTGCGGATGCCCTTATCAATTCAAGATTCAGGTCAATTCCCTTCCGGTTCAGTTTGTCTGCCAGACAAACCGCCACACGGCAGACCTGCTCGGAGTGATCCACAATATGATCCATCATGCCCATCTCCTGGATGAGTCCATAGCATTCTTTTTGTGTCGGAATTTTCATAATATCTCGTATCCGTGTGATTTTCTCATACTGAGCTAAAAACTTTTGCAGTTTTTCGTCGTTGGTTTTTTCCTCGAACACTTGAACCCTCGGATCCTTGTATGCTGGGAAGCCAGGATGCATGGAAGCTGGGATGCTGATATCTGCTATTAACCGTCAGCAACCCTCGAATCCTGGACTCTTTGAACCCTGAATTTGGATCACCATATTTTGGAAATGATCAAAATTTCAGAGTCAGAATCACCTTGGCTTTTAAGGCACAGCATTTCCAAGTCATGATCCAAATTCATACCTCAATGCCCCATGTACCGTAAAATCCGGAGCCGTTCGTGTCAGGTCCTCGCTGAAAGCGAACTCAAAAGTCATATCCGGGGAGATCGATACGGCAAAGCCCAGCGTAAGTTCCAGGCTGTCCTGATCCATCTGCTCAATTCCGGTATGGTGGAATGGAGATGTAACAAAATTTAACTGACCCATCAATGACCATGTGTCGCTGACATTGTATTCAATACCGGCCAAAAAAGTCATTATATTGTTTACATGGATATCGGCGCCTTGTGTCTTCGGATCAGATAGCAATACGACCCCCGGGTTCAGATACAGGGTAAGAGGTGACATCCGATACTGGTTCAGAAAAACCAGACCCTGGTCGAATCGGCCACTCCCAAAACCGTGATTCTCGTCGCCCGTTGGTATCTTGAGGCCATAAGATATGCTGCTGGTAAGTCCCTGATGGTTCCCGGCCCTGGTCAGTCGCACCTTGACAGACAGCACACTCTCTCCCAGGTGCAGGCCGCCCGACCGGGAGTCAAACCAGGCCTCGTCATCAACTGAAATATGGTAGCCGAATTCATCAGCGGGACCATTCTCCCTGCCGTAGTTGGGAAATCCGAAAAAATCATGATAGATTTCCAAGGGCCTGTCCAGAAATCCCCCATTCTGGCTGATCCATGGCAGAGACAGGGAAATATTCACGCGATTTGTGATGCCGTAGGCAAGAAATAAGTCAACCACCGTCATTTCCATATCCATCAACGCAGACCATTTTTTACTCGTTTCATCGATATAGATACTTGTGTAATTTATGGACAGGGATGTCAGAAAGCGCCCTTTTTCAATCAACCTCGGTGAATCGGGGTCAGGCGTCAGAAACATAAGGTACAGCGGGTAACGTTGCTGTACTCGCAGTGGCCCCATTTCTGCGCAATGAACCGCATGGGGCCATTGGATGAGAATCCACAGCCAGACAAGTATGCAGACAACCTGTGAGACTTTTTTTGACATGATTTCCTAAAGAGGCTATAACCCAAATAAAATCTTGTGTGATTGTCGATCTTACCGCATCTACGGCGACAGATACCATACCGCATAGCTCACTATAGCGGAACAGCGTCTTCCTTGTAGCTACGGCAACCTCGACAATCGCACAACTTTTTAACCCGGCGACTAAATAGCAAAACCCGTCATGCCTGGCATGATCCGGTCTCCAGTTTCTTTCTGGATGCCCGCCTTCGCGGGAATGACAACCGTAACGTATTTTATTGCCGGAGCAATAGTTAAACCTGAACTGAGCCATCTTTCCCGAAGAGTGGAATTTATAACACTATTTTTAGAAAACTGATACCCGGGTTCAAGGACTTATACAAAAGCGTGTAGGGAGACAACATGAAAAAAGAAAAAAAGGCCATCCTGGGCTGGGCCCTTTACGACTGGGGAAACTCGGCTTTTGCAACGACCGTCATGGCCGGTTTTTTCCCTATATTTTTCAAGCAGTACTGGAGTCACGGTGTCGATGTCAATATGAGCACCGCTCAGTTGGGTCTGGGAAACGCCCTGGCCAGCCTTCTGGTAGCTCTCATGGCACCGATTCTGGGTGCCATCGCCGACAAGGGGGGCGCGAGAAAAAAGCTCTTGATCTTTTTTGCCTATCTGGGTGTTCTCATGACGGCATCCCTCTTTGTGGTGCAAAAAGGAGAATGGGCCTGGGCCATTTTCGTATACGCCATGGGCCTGATCGGTTTTGCCGGAGCCAATATCTTCTATGATTCCCTACTGCCGGGAATCTCCAACAAGAAAAACATCGATATTGTGTCGGCTTTCGGGTTCTCCATGGGATACCTTGGTGGCGGTATCCTGTTTCTGGTGAATGTCCTGATGACCCTCATGCCTGATAAATTCGGTCTCCCGGATGCCGGCATGGCGGTAAGGGTTTCCTTTCTTTCGGTGGCCGCCTGGTGGGGCTTTTTTACTGTTTTTACCATCCTGTGGGTACCGGAAGAACATCCATTAGAAAATTCTATAAAGGCTGTGGATGTCATTGCCGACGGTTTCCGGCAGTTTCTCGGAACACTAAAAAACATCGGCCACTTGAAAACGGTTCTAACTTTTCTGCTGGCCTACTGGTTTTATATCGATGGTGTGGACACGATAATCAAAATGGCTGTCGACTATGGAATGTCCATCGGGTTTCAGCCAAATGATCTGATCAAGGCGCTTCTCATCACCCAGTTTGTCGGATTTCCCGCTGCGCTTCTGTTTGGCAGACTCGGCCAGAAGTGGGGCGTTCGAAAGTCCATATATCTGGCCATCGGTATTTACATATGCATCACCATCTGGGGAACCATGATGACTCAAAAACACGAGTTTTACATCCTGGCCATTGTCATCGGCCTGGTTCAGGGTGGCATCCAGGCCCTCAGTCGATCCTATTATTCCAGGCTTATCCCCAAAAATAAGGCCGCAGAATTTTACGGATTCTACAACATGCTCGGTAAATTTGCCGCCATCCTCGGCCCCATGCTCATGGGTGTCGTCGGTCTTCTCGTCAGACGAATCCTGATGCCGCCCGCGCCCACGCCTGAACAAATTGTCAATGTAGGACAGATCGCCTCACGTTGGGGTATTGGTTCCATCCTGCTGCTCTTTATTACCGGGGCTGTTCTTTTCTACTTTGTGGACGAGGAAAAAGGCAGGGCGGAAATCGCCGTCCTGTCCGAGGAATAATGCATGATCAATGCCCTGTTATACATGGCTGCCACATTGATATGGGGCTCCACCTGGTTGGCGATTAAACTGCAATTGACCCAGGTACCGCCAATTCTTTCGGTGGGATACCGTTTCTGCCTGGCAGCCCTGATTCTTTTCGTGTTCTGTCTGATCAGACGCAAAAAGCTGACATTCTCCCGGACAGATCACCTCTTCATGGCTCTCCAGGGTGTTACGGTGTTCGGTCTGGGTTACTGTATGAGTTATCTGTCCACCGTATACCTCACCAGTGGTCTGGTGGCGGTGGTGTTCTCAACCATCATGATATGGAATATCCTGAACCTGAAGCTCTTCATGTCCCAGCCAATCGATTTACAGGCTTTTTCAGGCGGCATGATTGGCCTGACCGGGATTTGCGTACTGTTCTGGCGAGACCTGGTTGTATTCAATGCCACCAGCGGGCTGATCGGGCTGATCCTGGCCCTTGCGGGGGCATATCTTGCGTCCATCGGAAATGTCGTGGGTTCCAGAAATGCGAAAGCAGGTATCCCCGTGACCCAGGCCAACACCTATGGTATGGCCTATGGGGGGGTGCTGACCCTCTGCATCCACTTTGGATTCGGCGGCGAACTGCTCATGGACTGGTCCCCCGGCTATCTGGGGCCCATGCTCTATCTGACCCTGTTCGGCTCAATTATGGCCTTTGGTTGTTATATGCTGCTCATTGGTCGCATCGGTGCCGACTACGCAGCCTATGTCATGCTGCTGATACCGGTTCTGGCCCTGCTCCTGTCGACGATTTTCGAAGGATACCACTGGCGTATGAACAATGTTTCCGGCATCATTTTGGTATTGATGGGCAATCTGGTTATTCTGACCAGGCCTCGCACACTTTTACGAATTTTTCGGCGTTTATTTCCAGTTTTCTCCTGAAAAGGAATTCTGTCTAATTCAGATTCGCCCGCTATTATGGTTCAATATGATTGCACTGACAGACATTCATAAATCCTATAAAACCGGTACCAGTCAGCTCCACGTACTCAAGGGTATCAACCTTACCATTGCCAGGGGCAAAATGGTTGCGGTTATGGGATCATCAGGCTCGGGAAAATCGCCCCTGTTAAATATCCTGGGGCTGTTGGATTCGTACGACGCCGGACGCTATCATTTCGATGGCAGGCTCCTGGAAAACATGAATGAAACCCGCGCCGCCCGGTTTCGCAACCGGAACATCGGTTTTGTGTTCCAGTCCTTTCATCTGATACCATTCAAAACAGCTATGGAGAATGTGGCATTGCCACTTTACTACCGCAACGTGAACCGAAAGAAGCGCAATCAAATTGCCCTGGATTTTTTAGACAAATTCGGCATTGCAGACTGGGCGAATCACCTGCCGGCCGAACTGTCCGGCGGGCAGAAGCAGCGAACAGCCATCGCCCGCGCCATGATCGCCAAGCCCTCGATTCTGCTTGCGGATGAGCCAACAGGCGCATTGGACAGCCGCACATCTCAGGATGTGATGGAAGTATTCAAACAAGTCAATACCCAGGGTACAACCATTGTGGTCATCACCCATGAAAAGGACATCGCATCTGCGACGGATCGCATTGTACACATCAAGGATGGCATTATTGACGACGATGTCTGAGTCAACCCCAACGTTGCAAAAGCCGGAGGACTTCAGAGCCAAGGCGTCGCGGGTGAAGCTGTAGTTGTTTACCGCGAACCCTTGATAACACCGGATCTGATGTTCTCCGGCTTTCCCGAAGGGTAAACAACATGGCAAAATCGACCCCATCCTTCTTGTCTCGTCGTAGCTCGAAGAACGAAGTCGGACCTGTCCGGCGTAGCCTAGACGAAGACGG
>JASJGV010000519.1:0-3975 GCA_033791325.1 Desulfobacterales bacterium
CCAAACTGTTTTCTTTCATTGCAGTATTTTGTAGCGATATCCAGGAAAGCCTGGGACACACCCACAGCGCCTGCTGCCGCCGACATCCGGGTCTGATTCAAGGAGCCAAAAACAATTTTGGCACCATCCCCTGGTTTCCCCAGGATATTCTCTTTGGGGACGCGTGTGTTATCCAGGAAAACTTCGCCGGTGGGGGAAGAATGGGAGCCCATTTTATCCAATGACGATGTCTTGACACCGTTAAAATTCTTCATCTCCAGAACAAAAGCCGACAGCCCTTTGGATCCTTTGGATACATCCGTATAGGCATAATAGATAATGACATCTGCAATACTGGCATTGGATATCCAGGTCTTGGAACCGTTCAACAACCAGTGATCCCCTTTGTCTTCGGCGGTCGATGTCATGGCCATGACATCGGAGCCTGCATCTGATTCGGTGATACCAAAACCACCGATATAGTCTGCACTCACAAGTTTCGGAATATATTTGGCTTTGGTTTCATCCAAGCCATAGGTCAGTATGGTATAAGCACACCCCAATGTCTGCATGTTGATCTGAACCCGCAGCGAACTCGACGCTCTGGCGATTTCCTCGGTGACCACTGCAGCGGCCAGCCACCCCATGTCAACCCCATCATATTCTTCCGGAATCACGGTGCCGAAGAAACCAAGTTCTCCCATGGGCTTTATGACTTCCTTGTAGGGAAAATAATGTTCGGCGTCCCACTGATCGGCATTGGGCGCAATTTTCTTGCTTGCAAACTCACGAACGGCTTTCCTGAGCATTTCCAATTCTTTTGAGAGTCCAAAATCCATTCAGCTTCCTCCTGACTTCCTCAGATTGACTATAACTATTTAATTTATATTGGTATATTTAAATAAAAATACTATTTTAGCTGGCAAAATATAACAGCAAGCCCAAAAGATTGTCAAGCTATTTTATAACTACATTATAGTTAAAAACCTGATCAGACGGTTACATATCTGACCAGGTTTCTTTGTCAATCAATAGCAGTGGAGCCACAATAAATTTTATTCTAGATACCCAAAGAATCTAGGCAGCCAGAGCACCATGTCCGGCATATAGGTAATGACACCCAATACAATCATCTGGATGATTATGAAAGGTATCACGGCTTTCGATACATATATAAGGTTTCGATTTGTCATGGCACCGGTAATATACAAGCTGACACCCATTGGCGGCGTGCAATACCCGATGGCCAGGTTGACTGTCATGATGAGTCCGAAATGCATCCAGCTGATATCGAATGCCGCCAGCATGGGTAGAAAGACAGGCCCCAGAATCATGGTGGCCGAAATAATATCCATGAACATGCCTACGAATAGCAGTAAGACATTCATAGCAAATAAAAATAATATGGGTGATTGAATAGCGGAAAGAACTGTTTCCGTAATCCGCCCTGGAATACTTTCCAGGGTAAGCAATCGACCAAAGCAGGTGGCTCCCGCAACAATAATGAGCAGCGTGGCCGATGTAACGGCGGACGAAACCGTAATCTCCTTGACCTGGCTCAATTTCATGGATTTATGGATAAAAATCTCGACAATGAATGCATAGACACAGGCCACAACAGCCGCTTCATTGGCTGTGAAGGCGCCGGAAAAAATACCGCCGAATATAATAACCGGCAACATCAGAGACCAGAAGCCCTCCTTCAAGACAGCCAGAGTCTCCTTAAAACTTGGAACCGGCAATCTTGTAATTTCGGTCCTCTTGCGGAAAATCACATATGTATAAACACATACGCCAAGCATAATCAGAACACCCGGTAAAAATCCGGTGAGAAAAAGACCTTCCAGGGATACGTTGCTGATCATGCTGAAGAGAATCATCCCGATACTTGGGGGGATGATGACACCCAGGTTGGGCGAGGTGGTCATCAATCCTATGGTGTATTTTTCCGGGTAGCCATGTTTTATCAATGCGGGAATCATGAATCCACCCAGGGCGACAACTGTGGCGACTGTCGATCCGGAAATCGCACCAAACAATCCACAGGCGAGGACACCGGCCATGCCAAGGCCACCCGGCAGCCAGCTCACCAGTGCATTGGCGACCTTGATGAGTTTTTCGACGATACTCCCGGCCGTCATAATATTCCCGCAAAGAATGAAAAACAGAACCACCACGAGAGCAAAATTGTCCATGGAGCGGAAAAGCGTTTGCGCCAGCAATAATAGCGGCAGGTCCGTGAAAATCACAAATCCGAGTGCAGCCGTAAAAAAGAGGCACATGAACACGGGAACATAGGTTGCCATGCAACCCAGCAGAATCAAAAGGATGATAATGTCACTGGTTTCCATTCAGGAGCTCTCCTCAATATTTTCACTTTTCAATTCCATCACATCCTGGTAAATGACCTGCAGGGTTCGGATAAACATCAGAATACCCATCAAGGGCAGAACGGCATAAAGATACGCCAGGGGAATCTGCATGATAATGGTCTTTTGATGGGTCCGGTGCTGAAGCGCCACCATGAGCCAGCCGTAATGAATCATCATATAAGCAAATATCATGGTAACCAGATTACTGAAAAAATTCAACGGCACTTTCAGTTTCGGAAGCAGTTGGACCGATGCATCGATCTTGATCATTTTGCGCTGTTTGATCGCTGCACTGCAGCCGATGAGTGTCGTATAGATGATCACCTCCCGCACCAGTTCTTCAGACCATGCCAGGGTATAATTGAATACGTACCGCAAAAATACATTTACAAAAAGAGCCGTCAGTGAGATCATCACGGCAATGAACAGGGTCCAGTCCTCGAAAAAACTTAAAATCTTGTCTAAAAACCCAAGTGTCTTTTCAATCATCGATAACCTCTCGACGCAAACTCAAGATAAAAGGGGCCCGGTATATCCGAAGCCCCTTTCTATTTACAGTTGCAGGTATTATGGCTTGTAGACCATGAAATCCTGTACTTCTTTCAAATAATTGGCCGGTCGATAGGCATCCCCTGAATAGAGCTGGTTGATATCACCTGCCATTTTTACGTGGGCGACATTACCTTTTCTCTGGAGAACATCCATGGCCGCATCAGATAGGCTGATAAATTCGATACCGGCAGCTTTTGCCTTGGCAATCTGATCTTTTTCCTGCTGTGCAGTCTGTTTTCGAATATCGGCACTGACATCGTGCACCACTTCCACAAAGGTCTGTCGCAGGTCTGCCGGCAGCTTCTCGAGCCAGGCTTTATTGAAAACCCAGATAAAGAGACCCTGGGCATAATTGATATACGTGTAGTATTTACATACCTCGAATTTCTTGGTGATGTTGCAGACCATGGGCGTATGATCGAGACCTTCGATAACACCCTGTTTCAGGGCTACCGGCACATCCGGCCAGGGCATAGCCACGGGGTTGAACCCCCACTCCCTGTAAAGGATCTGGTTGACGATGGCTTCGGCCGTTCGAAACTTGATTTTTTTGGCATCTGCGAGGGTTCTTACAGGCGTTGTGGTGGCCCAGCCATAATTACCGTAACCGGTGATGTCGAGTCCGGTTATTCCCTGGTGATCCATGGCCATCATGAAATGGCCAAACAGTTTCTTGTTAGAGACAAACTTGTCCAGCTTGTCAAAAGAGTTGATCAGAAAAGGCAGGTTGACGAGCCCGAATCGGGGACCCAGGTTGGTCGCAGCAACAGAGCTGACACCCATCCCCTGGATGGCTCCCATTTGAAGCTGGTTAAGGACTTCAACTTCGCCGCCCAGCATGGAGAAGGGTTTGTAGTCAAGATAGATTTGCCCGTTGGTTCGCTTCCACAGTTCATCCCGGAATGCAAATCCGGCGTAGACACCCTTGATAACAGGGTGTGACACATTGGAAACACTGCAACGTTTAGTTTCACCGGACGGATCGTAAGCCGGCTTCAATGCATTCATTGTTTGTCCTTCATGTTCATTCCCAAATAATTAACTTTTACTTACCAGACAGACAGTTTATATT
>JASJGV010000520.1:0-3208 GCA_033791325.1 Desulfobacterales bacterium
GAGGGATTCCTTGTGTACGAAAAGAAGAATGTTGTTGCTAAGCATTGAAGTATCGGCGAAGTGTGAAATGGTCACTATAAATCCGCAACCATTTCACATGATTAAATCACGGGGACACCTGTCATCAAAATAATAAATTCGGTAAAAACAGCACCAACTGAGGGAAAATTGTCAATAGAACAACGCAGATAACCATACAGAAAAAGAATGGGACAATCCCACGAAAGACCTCCTGCATAGGGACATCCTTATTGACGCTGGCGATGGCAAAGACATTGACACCGATGGGAGGTGTTATCTGTCCCATTTCCATAGTCAGAACAGTTACTACCCCAAACCAGATCGGATCAAATCCGAGCGCAACGATGGATGGGAATATCGTCGGCAGCACCAGCAATATCATCGGGATAACATTTAGCAAGCAGCCGAGCAGCATAAAAAGCACAATCACCGCAGCAAATACAAAGTACCGGTTAACATCAAGCCCTGTCACAAACTCGGCCAGTGAAAACGGTAGTTGGGTTGCTGCGAGGAAGTATCCCAGAATACCGACACCGATCAAGATGAGCATCAGTTTGGTTGTAATAACCAAAGTACCTTCCAGGGCAAGCATAATCTGCTCCCTGGTTATCCTCCGCCTGGCCAAGGCAAAGACAAAAGCACCGACCGATCCGATAGCACCACCTTCTATAGGGCTGAATAAGCCACTGAGGATGCCTCCAAGAATCAACACGAACAGTAGAAGCATACCGATGATTCCCTTGAGGGATGCTAGCTTTTCCCTGAAGCTTGAAGACTCACCCCTTGGAGCCATATCAGGATTGCGTACAGCCGTTATGTAGATCGAACCCATAAAGAGTGCTGCCAGCAGAAGTCCCGGGATCAAACCGGCAATGAACAGCTCGCCGATAGACTCCTCTGTGACGATCGCATAAAAGATAAACCCGACACTTGGCGGAATCAAAATACCCAAAGTTCCACCCGCGGCCACACAGCCGGTCGCCAGACGCATATTGTAGCGTTTCTTTTTCATTTCAGGAACCGCAATGGTCCCCATGGTGACGGCCGTCGCGAGACTGTCCCCACAGACAGCAGAAAAACCGGCACAACCCGCCACCGCAGACATGGCTAAGCCACCAGGGGCCCTTCCCAGCCATTTGTTGGCTGTGTCGAACAGATCCTGGCTTATACCGGAGCGATAGGCCAACTCACCCATCAGGATGAAAAGGGGTATAACTGTCAGCATATAGGAAGATCCGGTCTCAACCGAGCCTATCCCCAACATGGCCTGGGCTGGGCCGACCCCTTTATAGATAAGGATCATTCCGAGATAGCCTGTAGTGGCCATGCCAAAACCGATGGGCATCCCCAGGAAAAGAAGAGCAAAAAGAAGGAGCATCCCCAGCAAACCAACAGCTGTAGCATTGATGTTTGGCGGCGTTGTGCCCAACATAGGCATGGACAGGACAATGCAGATGGCAATATAGGTCGTCGCCAGCAGCAGTTTGTTGCAGTCCTTTAAAGCCCTGTTCAGAGAAGAAATAAAGTCCTGGAAAACGGCGATAGACAGCAGCAAGGTTCCGAACGAAGCGAGGAACCAGAAGATGCAGGTTGGAATTTCGAGGTCGTAACTGATCTCCTGGCTGGCAATCTTCTCCAGCCCCCCTTTGAAAAGCTGGGTCGACATCAGCAGGAAAAACAGGGTACAGATAAGATAGTTACAACTTTCAACAGTATTCCGCGCCCACTCCGGCAACTTGCTGATAAATAGATCGATCCGAATATGGCCGTCACTGAATTGTGTGTAGGCAAGGGCCAGGAAAACAACCCCCAGAAGCATGTACCCTTCTATCTCAATGACACCTGGGATAGAGGATGCGAAAAAGTAGCGAGCCAATACGTCAAGAAAAACCGGGATCGGCATAATGAAGAGTAGTAGGCAGCTCACCCGGTTGAAAAAAGTAGTCACCTTACGGTTAAAGGTACCAAGATTTTGTTCCAGTCGTTCTAATCCGGTCATAAGTCCTCTTTATTAATTGATGAGAACATGTCATCGGGAGTATTGGATCTTCGACGCATATATGAAGAATAGGGGTCGTTGCCGGATAGACGCATACAGCTCGTCTATCCGGCAACTTATTGAATATGATTTTCTAACTACTCAGAATAGCCACCTACGGTTTCGCTTGAATATTTCTGGCCGAGCTCGATGGTCATATCATGGATCTTTTGGGCATTACGAATGCCTTTACGACTCATTGTTTTAACCCAGTCTTCATGAATAAAATTCACTTTTTTCTGCCATTTCGCTTTCTCTTCGGCAGGGAGGACATAAAATTCATGGCCGTTCTCTCTCATCCAGTTAATATCAGCAATGGAGCCTTCGTCGAGAGATTTACCCGATATCCGTGCCATCCGCTCACCGGTCGTATCATCAAGTATTTTCTGGAGGTCTGCCGGAAGGCTGTCCCATTTTTTCTTGTTCATCACCGCATAAAAGGGATCAGACATCAGATCAACAATTGTGTGCTTATACATAACATCGGTAATTTTGTACGCTTTCATTGGTGCGATCGGGCAAAAAATACCGTCTGCCATGCCCCGCTCCAACGCCATATAGCTATCATGAGGTGTGACTTCCACAGGATTGGCACCAAGGGCTTTAATAAGGTTTCGAATCTGCGGATTCCACCCGATTATCTTTTTGCCTTTTAAATCATCGAGGGTGCGAACAAGCTTATCCTTGGTATGCACTTCAAACAGTGCGCTGGACCAGTGCCACAAAACCTTGACCTGGCGGTACTCTTTTTGCCATTCCGGTGAAGCTTGCGATAGTTCCCAGGTTGTTAGGCTGCCGGCCTCTGCGCCGTTGAACATCATCGGCAGCTGAATGACCGGGGCCAACTTCAAGGTCCCATGTGCCCAGTGGGCAGGAGACGCAGCGATATCGGCAACGCCGGCGCCGACAGCGGTCCACACCTGACGAGCCGGAACCAGGGCATTAGGATTGAAAAAGGTGATGTCCAAGCGACCCTTGCTGAGCTCTTTCACCTCTTCTATCCAGGGTAAGAAAGCATTTTTAACAGTCGGATGTTTGTCTGGGTATTCACTGACGAATTTTAATTCATATTTATCTTCAGCGATGGCAACACCTGTAAATGCAACAGCAAGACTGACCCCAAGTAGAACGCCGGATACCACTTTCATG